>JAFPSY010000134.1:0-5539 GCA_017413585.1 Acholeplasmatales bacterium | reverse complement strand
ATCCCTAAAATTTTAGTTTCTATGATTGGTTAGATTTTTGTACTGAGTTGAATTATTCTTAGTTGTAGTTATCCCTAATCTACGTTTTATCCAAGGAAAGAATAATTTGATTCGTTTTGGCAAGTCCGGCTAAAACATACCTTTCAGCAACGAATTGGCATAGTGGTTTCCACTGTGCCTTTTCTTATTCTTTCGGTAACGTTTCCATCTCTTTTTTTTATGATATTTATTGAAAATAAAGTTCGATTTCGCTATCATTTATATAGCTATGTGTAAGATTACACATTATAGGAGGAAAATTTAATTATGGCATTAGTTAATGTTAAAGACATGATGGCTAAAGCTTTAGAGGGCCATTATGCAATTGGTGCATTCAACACAAACAATCTTGAATGGACTAAGGCAATTCTTGAAACTGCTGAAGAGCAGAAGTCTCCAGTTATCATTGAGGTATCTGAGGGTGCTACTAAATATATGGGTGGCTACAAGGTAGTTGCTGATTTAGTTAAGGATTTATTTGAAGCAAAGAAGATTTCAGTTCCTGTTGCTTTACACTTAGACCATGGTACTTATGAAGGTGCAAAGGCTGCATTAAAGGCTGGCTTTACATCTGTTATGTTCGATGGTTCTGCTCTACCTTTAGAGGAGAATATTGCTAAGACTAAGGAAATCGTAACTTTAGCTCATTTCATGGGTGCAACTGTTGAGGCAGAAGTTGGTGCTATCGGCGGTGAAGAAGACGGCGTTAAGGGTCGTGGTGAGGTTGCAGATCCAGAGCAGTGCAAGCTTATTGCAAATTTAGGCATCGATATGCTAGCTGCTGGTATTGGTAACATTCATGGTCCATATCCTGCAAACTGGTTAGGTCTTGATTTCGATTGCTTAGCTGCTATTAAGGCTAAGTGTGGTGATATGCCTCTAGTTTTACACGGTGGTACTGGTATTCCTGAGGATCAGGTTAAGAAGGCTATCAGCTTAGGTGTATGCAAGGTTAATGTAAATACTGAGTGTCAGCAGTATTTTGCAGCAGCTACACGTAAGTATATCGAAGAGGGTAAGGACTTAGAGAAGAAGGGCTATGACCCACGTAAGTTATTAAAACCAGGCTTCGAAGGAATCAAGGAAATCGTTGCAATCAAGATGGCAATGTTTGGTTCTGTTGGCAAAGCTGAATAATTAACTAATTTTAGAATACATAAAGAGCGGAATTTGTTTTACATTCCGCTCTTTTTTTGTTATCATTTATGTGTAATATACGATGAGAAGGTGAAATAATGATTAGAAGAGTAAGGGATGAGGATGCCAAAAGACTAGTAGAGATTTATAACTACTATATCCGCGAAACTGAAATTACTTTAGAGCTTAAGGAATTAACTGCTAGTGAGTATTTAGATCGTATTCATCAGGTTACCTCCTTTTATCCATGGATTGTATTTGAGGAAAAAGGAGAAGTATTAGGCTTTGCATATTTAGATAAGTTCAATACAAGAAAGGCCTATGCTACAACTGCAGACCTATCCATTTATGTAGACCATAAGAGTAAGCATATGGGAATTGGTAAAAAGCTTTATAATGAAATTGAAAAGCTTGGATTATCCTTAGGATTATGTAAGATTATATCCTTAGTTACATCATCGAATCGTAGTTCAATATCCTTCCATAAGGCTATGGGCTTTACTAAGCTATGCTTAATTAAGAATGCTGCATATAAGCATGGTAAATGGGTTGGTGTAACCTTCTTAGAGAAGAATGTCCAATCTATTGTGGTTCCATCCCTAAATAAGGATGAACCATCCTATAGAAATAAAGTAGAATAATTTCTAATCCACCCTTGGGTGGATTTTTTCTTTTTAAATGGAATATTTATCTTATTAAATTTTTTTTGTAAAAATTCTTGCATTATTTGACAACTTGCAATATAATATTAAAATGCGTATAATGGCAAATGTTTGCTGATTTACGTTTGAAAATTAGAGTTTTACTAAGTAAAAAGCTTAGTTAAGATAGATTCGTGGAAATCAAAAAAAGGTATTAAACACCCTTTTAGCGATTGCTATAAAGTCTAGTAGACGGTTTAGAAACAATAGAAAGGAAAAAGTATAATTCGTTATACAGCTAGGTGTCTTTATGAAGATTGTCAATTATGGTAAGAAATCCACTCGTCGTAATTACTCCAGAGTACGTACAAGTGTTGATTTACCCGACTTAATTGAAATTCAGACAAAATCATTTGATTGGTTTGTCGAGCAGGGCTTAAAAGAAGTATTTGAGGATGCATCTCCTATTACTTCCTTCAACGGCGATTTAAAATTATCCTTCTTGGATTATCGTTTTGAAGACCCAAAGTACAATGTTGTTGAATCTAAACTAAGAAAGATCAACTATTCTCGTCCATTAAAGGTGAAGGTAATGCTTGAGCATACACAAACTGGCGACTTATTTGAGCATGAAATGTTCATGGGTGATATTCCTTATATGACTCCAGTAGGAACATTCGTAATCAATGGTGCTGAGCGTGTAGTTATTTCTCAAATCATTCGTTCATCTGGTGTTTACTTCGATAAGGAAATCGATAAGAAGACAGGAGATATCAAATTCTCTGGTCAGGTTATCCCTACTCGTGGTGCTTGGATTGAGTATGAAGCAGGATCTAAGGATGTTTGGTATGGTAAGCTAGACCGTTCCAAGAAAATTCCATTAACTACAGTTTTAAGAGCTTATGGTTTATCTACTGATGAGCAGATTATTGATTTATTCGGTAATAGCGAGCATTTAACTGCAACCTTCGAAAAGGAAAAGGAAGAGAACAAGAACTCTGAAAATGCAGCTATTGAAGTATATTCTAAGCTACGTCAGGGTGACCGTGTACCAGCTGATGGTGCTAGAGCTTTAATTTCTGATCGTCTATTCAATGCGAATAAGTATGATTTACAAACTGTAGGTCGTTTTAAGTATAATATTAAGCTAGATGTTTTACAGCGTGCTAAGAATCATACATTGGCTCAGGATGTTGTTGCTCCAAAGGATATCTTTGATGAAGAAACAGGTGAGCTATTATTTGCTGAGGGTACAGTTATTGCTTCCTATGGCGATAGAATCTCTGGTGAGGTATATGATAAGCTAGATAAGGCTAGAGAGGCTTTCCGTCAGGTTATCGATTTAGGTAATACTTTATGTGAGGACCCAATTTGTGAAATCCTATTCATCAATAATGTTAAGGGTGATCAAACTGAGGTTGTAAAGGTTATCGGTAACTATCATGCTGAAACTGCACTTCATATCACAATGTCTGATATTTTAGCTACAGTATCTTATTATATGAATCTATATTCTGGAGTTGGTACAATTGATGATATCGACCACTTAGGAAATAGACGTTTAAGATTAATTGGTGAATTATTAAAGAACCAATTCCGTATCGGCTTTGCAAAGCTAAAGAAGAATATTGAGGATAGAATGTCTACTGTTGAAGTAGAAAAGGCTACTCCTCAGAACTTAATTAACATTAAGCCATTAACTTCTTCATTAAAGGAATTCTTTGGTTCTTCACAGCTATCCCAGTTCATGGATCAGATTAACCCTCTTGCTGAAATCACACAGAAGAGACGTATTTCTGCCTTAGGTACTGGTGGTATCGCAAGAGATAGAGCCGGTGTTGAGGTTCGTGACGTACACAATTCTCACTATGGTAGAATGTGCCCTATTGAAACACCAGAAGGTCCATCTATCGGTTTAATTACTTCCTTAGCTACATACGCTAAGGTTAATGAATACGGATTTATTGAAACTCCATTCTTCGCTGTTGAAAGAGATAGCGAGGGTAGAAATGTAGTTTCTGCCGATAAAATTGTTTACTTATCTGCAGACGATGAGGAAGGCAAGATTATTGCTGCTGCCAATACTCGTCTAGATGAGAATGGATACATGATTGATGAAAAGATCATTGGTCGTCGTAATGGTGAGGCTGAAATGTTCAACTCAACAGATAAGATTGACTACATGGACGTTTCTCCACAGCAGATTGTATCCGTAGCTGCAGCCTGCGTTCCATTCCTAGAGCACGATGATGCTACTCGTGCACTAATGGGTGCAAACATGCAACGTCAGGCAGTACCTATTATTAATCCTGAATCTCCAATTGTTGGTACGGGTATGGAGTACCGTGCTGCAAAGGATTCTGGTTCTGCATTAATTTGTTTAAGAGATGGTATCGTTGAATACGTTGATGCAAAGAAGATTTTAGTAAAAGAAGACGATGGTCAGACTCGTAAATATGAATTATATCAATTCTTACGTTCTAACTCTGCAACTGCAATTATGCAGCGTCCAATCGTTAGTGTTGGTGAAAGAGTAGAAAAGGGCGATGTTATTGCTGATGGTCAATCCATGAAGAATGGTGAATTAGCCTTAGGTAGAAACGTTCGTATTGCCTTCATGACATGGGAAGGATATAACTTCGAGGATGCCGTTATCATGTCTGAAAAGATGGTATATGATGATTACTATACATCATTACATATCGATGAATTTGAAATTGAAGCTAGAGACACTAAGCTTGGTGCAGAAGAGTTCACTTATGAAATTCCTAATGTAAAGGAAGAATCTAAGAGAAACCTAGATGCAAATGGTATTATTATTCCTGGTTCTGAGGTAAAGGAAGGAGATATCTTAGTTGGTAAGACTACTCCTAAGGGACAAACAGATCCAACTCCAGAAGAGAAGCTATTACTTGCAATCTTCGGTGAGAAGAGCCGTGATGTTCGTGATTCATCTCTAAGAGTTCCTCATGGAGGAGGAGGTATTGTACAGTCTGTACAGCACTTCAAGAAGTCTAAGGGTGATGATTTAACTCCAGGTGTAAATGAAGTAGTTCGTATCTTCATTGTACAAAAGAGAAAGATCCAGGTTGGAGATAAGATGGCTGGTCGTCATGGTAACAAGGGTGTTATTTCTAATATCCTACCAGTTGAGGATATGCCATTTACAGCAGATGGTCGTCCAATCGACATCATGCTAAACCCACAGGGTGTTCCATCTCGTATGAACATCGGTCAGGTTCTAGAATTACATTTAGGTATGGCTGCTAGAACTATTACTGAGCGTGATAGAGCTAAGTTCGTTGAGGACTATGTAGCAAAGAATGGTGTTAAGCCAACAAATGCTGAAATTGAAGCTGCAGTTCCTGAGCTTAAGGTTGCAACACCAGTATTCGATGGTGCAACTATTGAAGATATCGAGCAGATCATGAAGGAAGCTGGCATGCATCGTCAGGAAATGATCGATAAGGGCTTAAACCCAGACGATCAGGCAGCTGTTGATGGCTACACTTGTGATGGTAAGCAGATTCTATTCGATGGTCGTACAGGTGAACCATTTGAAAACCGTATCACTGTTGGTATCATGTACTTCGTTAAGCTATCTCACATGGTTGATGATAAGCTACATGCAAGAAACATTGGTAAGTATACATTAGTTACTCAGCAGCCAATGGGTGGTAAAGCACAAAATGGTGGTCAGCGTTTCGGTGAAATGGAGGTTT
>JAFPSY010000133.1:0-6985 GCA_017413585.1 Acholeplasmatales bacterium | reverse complement strand
ATCTAAATTGGATATTAAATTTGAGCCTAATAAAATTAAAATGGCTTACCATAATAAGAATAGTTTTATTGATAGAATATCAAGAACATTCCTCATTTCAAAAGAATAGAATTAGTAAAACGTTTACATAATATATAGTTATACTATATTTTATTGAATAATGGTTTTTATAGTGATAAAATTTGAAATGTAGTAAAAATACAATCGTTAATTTTAGGAGGATATTTAGAATGGCTGTTAAAGTCGCAATTAATGGTTTTGGACGTATTGGACGTCTTGCATTCAGACAAATGTTTGATGCTGAAGGTTATCAAGTTGTTGCAATCAATGATTTGACTGCACCTGCAATGCTTGCAAATCTTTTAAAGTATGACACTGCTCAAGGTGGCTACTGTGGAAAGATCGGTGAAAATGTTCACACTGTTGAAGCTGGTGAAGACAATATCGTTGTTGATGGAAAGAAGATCACTATTTATGCTGAACCAGATGCTTCAAAGCTTCCTTGGGGTGAGCTTGATGTAGATGTAGTATTAGAATGTACTGGTTTCTACACAAAGAAAGATAAAGCTATGGCTCATATTCAAGCTGGTGCTAAGAAGGTTGTTATTTCAGCTCCTGCTGGAAATGATTTACCTACAATCGTATTCGGTGTTAACGAGAAGACATTAACTAAGGCAGATACAATTATTTCTGCAGCTTCTTGTACTACAAACTGCTTAGCTCCTATGGCTGCAGCATTAAACAACTATGCTCCTATCCAGTCTGGTATCATGTCTACAATTCATGCATACACTGGTGACCAGATGATTCTTGATGGACCACACAGAAAGGGTGACTTACGTCGTGCTCGTGCTGGTGCAGCAAACATCGTTCCAAACTCTACAGGTGCTGCTAAGGCTATCGGTTTAGTTATTCCTGAATTAAATGGTAAGCTAATCGGTTCTGCTCAGCGTGTTCCAGTTCCTACAGGATCTACTACAATCTTAACTGCAGTAGTAAAGGGCAAGGATGTTACTGTTGAGGGTATCAATGCTGCTATGAAGGCTGCTGCTAACCAGTCCTTTGGTTACAACGAAGACCAGATCGTATCTTCTGATGTTATCGGTATGAGATTTGGTTCTTTATTCGATGCAACTCAGACTATGGTTGCTCAGGTTGCTGAGGATACTTACCAGGTACAGGTTGTTTCTTGGTATGACAACGAGAACTCTTATACAAGCCAGATGGTTCGTACAATCAAGTATTTCGCTGAATTAAAGTAATAATATTCTGATTAAAATAAGATTAGCCTGAATTCGTTCAGGCTTTTCATTTGCTTTAAAAATGCTATAATATAAGAAATTTGGAGGTTTTTCTATGGATTGGCAATCATTTATCAAAGAAGAAGAAAAAAAGCCTTATTGGGCAAATCTTATGATGGCTGTGAATGATGAATATGAAAAATATACCTGCTATCCAGAATATAAGAATATTTTTCATGCGTTTGATGCAACACCATTAGATAAGGTTAAGGTTGTAATATTAGGTCAGGACCCATACCATGAGCCTAACCAAGCCCATGGACTTGCTTTTTCTGTTTTATGTGATAAATTACCTCCATCCTTAGTAAATATTTATAAAGAGATGGAAAATGATCTTGGTATAAAAATAAACCAGGATGGTAATTTAGATTATTTAGCTAAGCAGGGTGTACTCTTATTAAATACTGTATTAACTGTAAGAGCACATGAGGCCTTTTCTCATAAAGGCTTTGGGTGGACAATATTCACGGATCATGTGATAGAATATCTAGATAGC
The DNA here is from genome assembly GCA_017413585.1 of Acholeplasmatales bacterium. Taxonomy (GTDB): domain Bacteria; phylum Bacillota_I; class Bacilli_A; order Acholeplasmatales; family Anaeroplasmataceae; genus Anaeroplasma. The sequence continues at coordinate 5,188 of JAFPSY010000133.1, read as the reverse complement.
CTAGATCAGCCTATGGTATTTATTCTTTGGGGTGCACCAAGCCAAAAGAAAAAAGTATTCCTTAAAAATCCAAAGCATTTGGTATTAGAATCTGCCCATCCATCTCCACTTTCTGCATATAGAGGCTTTTTTAACTCTAAACCTTTCAGCAAAGTAAATGATTATTTAAGAAAATCAAATTGTAGTGAAATCATTTGGAATAAATCAAATTTTTAATTAAATTTTATTAGGACTATTGACAAATAGTCCGTTTTTTATTCAAGTAAAATCATGTAAACGATTACAAGAAATTAGAAATCGTTTACCCTTTTCAAATTGTAAAATTTCACGTATAATGAAAGTGAAATGACAGGTTAGTGATTTTAATATTTCTTATTTTACTTGGAGGATTAGAATGGAAGAAAAAATCTTAACACCTCAAGAAGAGGTTGACGAGCTAGTTCAAAAGGGTTTAAAGGCTTTAGATGAATACGCTCATTTTACTCAAGAACAAATTGATTACATCGTTGCAAAGTGTTCTGTTGCTGCACTAGATAAGCATGGTGACTTAGCTAAGGCTGCAATTGAAGAGACTGGCCGTGGTGTATTTGAAGACAAGGCTACTAAGAACTTATTCGCTTGTGAATATGTTACAAACAACATGAAGCGTTTAAAGACTGTTGGTGTTATCCGTGAGGATGATGTTACAGGTATGGTAGAGCTTGCTGAACCAGTTGGTGTTGTTGCAGGTATTACTCCAGTTACAAACCCAACATCTACAGCTATTTTTAAGTCATTAATTTGTATTAAGACTAGAAATCCAATTATCTTTGGTTTCCACCCAAGTGCACAGAAGTGCTCTGTTGAGGCTGCAAAGGTAGTTTATGAGGCTGCAATTGCTGCTGGTGCACCAAAGAACTGTATTCAGTGGATTGAGCATCCATCTATGGATGCAACAACTGCTCTAATGCAGCATCCAGGTGTAGCAACAATCTTAGCTACAGGTGGTAATGCAATGGTTCGTGCCGCATATTCTTGTGGTAAGCCAGCACTAGGTGTAGGTGCAGGTAACGTTCCTGCATACATGGAAAAGACTTGTAATGTTCGTCAGGCAGTTAACGATATCGTAATGTCTAAGGCATTTGATAATGGTATGATCTGTGCTTCTGAGCAATCTGTAATCGTAGATGCTGAAATCTATGAGGAAACTAAGGAAGAGTTCAAGAAGTTTGGCGTATATTTTGCAAATAAGGCAGAAAAGAAAAAGCTTGAAGCATTTATGTTTGGTGTAAATTCTAAGGAAGAAGCTCCAAATGCTAAATTAAATCCAAATATCGTTGGTAAGTATGCAACTTGGATTGCTAAGGAAGCAGGCTTTGAGGTTCCAGCGAATACTGTAATCATCATGGCTGAATGCTCAACTATCGGTGTATCTGAGCCATTAACTAGAGAAAAGCTTTCTCCAGTTTTAGCAATGGTTAAGTCTAACTCTACTCAGGAGGGCTTCGATTTAGCTAAGGCATCTGTATGCTTCAATGGTTTAGGACACAGTGCTGCAATTCATACTGCATCACAGGAATTATGTACTAAATTTGGTGATTATATCCCTGCAATTCGTATAATTTGTAATTCACCTTCTACATTCGGTGGAATTGGTAATGTTTATAACTCATTCATTCCATCTTTAACATTGGGCTGCGGTTCTTATGGTCACAACTCTGTTGCTGGTAACGTAGGTCCATTAAACTTATTAAATATTAAGAAAGTAGGACGTAGAAGAAATAATATGCAGTGGTTTAAGATTCCATCAAAGATTTATTTTGAAAGAGATGCCATCGAATACTTACATCAGATGAAGGAAATGAAGAAGGCATTAATTGTTACAGACCGTTCATTAGTTGAGCTTGGTTATGTACAAAAGATTATTGATCAGTTACAGCTAAGAAGCCCACAGGTTCCATATCAGCTATTCTGTGATGTTGAACCAGATCCATCTATTCAAACTGTATTAAAGGGTGTTGAATTAATGAGATCCTTCGAGCCAGATACAATCATCGCACTTGGTGGTGGATCTTCTATGGATGCTGCAAAGGGTATTTGGTTATTCTATGAGCACCCAGATGTAAACTTCAATGACTTAAAGCAGAAGTTCATGGATATCCGTAAGAGAGCATTCCAGTATCCAGAATTAGGTAAGAAGGCTAAGTTAGTTTGTATTCCTACAACATCTGGTACAGGTTCTGAGGTTACTCCATTCGCTGTTATCACAGATAAGGTTGAGCACAAGAAGTATCCATTAACAGATTACTCCTTAACTCCAACTGTTGCTATCATCGACCCAGCATTCGTTATGAATCTACCTAGATCTATCGCTGCAGATACAGGTATGGACGTATTAACACATGCTTTAGAGGCTTATGTTTCTACACTTGCTTCTGATTATACAGATGGTTTAGCTATTCAGGCTATTAAGCTAGTATTTAAGTATTTAGAGCGTTCTTATAAGAATGGTAAGAATGATCCAGAGGCTAGAGAGAAGATGCACAATGCATCTACACTTGCTGGTATGGCATTCGCTAATGCATTCTTAGGTATGAACCACTCTATGGCTCATAAGGTTGGTGCTGAATTCCATGTTCCTCATGGACGTGCTAACGCAATCCTATTACCTTATACAATTCGTTACAATGGTCAAAAGCCACAGAAGCTTTCTACATGGCCAAAGTACAATTTCTACCGTGCTGATGAAAGATATGCAGAAATCGCTCAGATTTTAGGCTTACCTGCATCTACAGTAGAAGAGGGTGTTGAATCCCTAGCTAAGGCAGTAGGTAACTTAGGTAAGGCAGTTGGTATCAAGATGAACTTCCAATCTCAGGGTATTGATAGAGATACTTGGATGAATGCTGTAGTTAAGCTTTCTTACTTAGCTTACGAGGATCAGTGCTCTCCAGCTAACCCAAGAGTACCTATGGTTGAGGATATGCAGAAGATTTTACGTGATGCATATGACACAACTGAATTCTTAGATAAAGAATAATGAATGATGACTCCTTTAGAAATAAAGGAGTTTTCTTTTCCAAAAATTATGGTAAAATAGGTTGTATTATGGAGGTATATTTATGCTTACAACGAAACAAAAGGTCTATTTAAGAAGTCTTGCTCAGGGTATAAAGCCTGTAGCTCAAATTGGAAAAGAAGGCTTAAGCGATAATTTAATGGAAACTGTGCTTAATTATTTAAAAAAGCATGAGCTTATAAAAATATCTATTTTACAGAATTCTTATGTAACTAAGGAAGAAGCAATTGAATTCTTTAATCAAGAGGAAATAGAATTTGTACAATCCATCGGAAGACAAATCATTTTATATAAGCAAAGTGATGATGCTATAGATCCAATTAAGTTCCCCAAAAAATAATATAATTATTTTTAAGCAACCCAAACAAATTTGGGTTGTTTTCTTTAAATTCATCTTATATTTTGCTATAATAGTAGTACATTTTAGAAAACGGTAGTGTGATAATATGAAACGATTAATTTTAGTTGATGGAAACTCTCTTATGTATAGGGCTTATTATGGAATGAGTGCAGGTGGTACTCCAACGGCAAACTCCAAAGGCTTATTTACCAATGCGATTTATGGATTTGCTAGAATGATGAATAGCTTAATTATGAATCCATATGATGCTATCTTAGTTGCCTTTGATGCCGGAAAGAAAACCTTCCGTCATGATATGATGAAAGATTACAAGGCCGGAAGAGCTCCTATGCCAGATGAATTCCGTATGCAAATTTCCTATATCAAGGAATTCTTAGATATTATGAGAATAAAAAGATGGGAACAGGATTTATATGAGGCCGATGATATCATTGGTACAATGGCTAAAAAGGCATCCGATTTAGGATATCATGTAGATATATATTCCTCCGATAAGGATTTATTACAATTAATTAGTGAAAATACTACAGTTCATATGACGAAAAAGGGCTTTAGTGAGCTTGAGGATTTTACCCCTGAGCATTTCTTAGAGGTTTATGGTATTCCATATACCTCATGGGTAGATTTAAAGGCTTTAATGGGTGATAAAAGTGATAATTTAGCTGGTGTACCAGGCATTGGTGAAAAAACGGGTGTAAAGCTTTTAAATACCTATGGCTCACTTGAGGGAATAATATCCCATAAGGATGAAATAAAGGGCTCTGTAGGAGAAAAGATTAGAGCGAATGTAGATTCTGCATTATTATGCCAAAAAATGGCAACGATTTTAAGAGATTTCCCTATTGGTGTATCTATAGACGAGCTTGACCGCAAGGAAATGGATAAGGATCGATTAATCGAATTCTATACGGAGCTTGAATTTAAATCCCTACTTAAGGAATTAACCTTTGATGCCCCAAAAATCGAACAAAATAAAATAGAATATAAGGCAATAACCAATGGCTCTGATTTATCTGATATATTAGAGGATAATTCCGCTATGATTTTTGAAACCTTCGAATATAATTATCACAAAAGCCCGCTTCTAGCGATAGGTATAAAAAATAGTAAGGGTACCTTTGTTGTTGACCCAAATATTATCTTTAATTCCATGGATTTTATGATGTTCTTATCGGATAAAAAGAATCATAAGGCCATCTTTGATTATAAAAGAGCCTATGTGCTATCGAAAAGATTAGGCCTTGAGCTATTAGGTGTAGATTTCGATTTATTACTTGCAACCTATATCCTTAATCCATCTGCCGCAAAGGAAGAATTTAAGGGTATTGCTGATTTTTACGGCATTAGTGATTGCTACTACGATGAGGCAATCTATGGTAAGGGTGCAAAGAAATTCATACCAGAAAAGAATGTGATTTATTCTCATGTCGCTAAGAAGGTAAACACCCTATACGCACTTAAATGCGAGGCTATAGAAAGATTAAAGGAAAAGGATCAATATCACCTACTTACTGAAATAGAAATCCCATTATCCCGTGTTTTAGGTAAAATGGAATTCCAGGGTATGATGGTAGATAAGGAAGAATTAAATCGGCAAGAATATGCATTAAATCAGGATATAAATATTCTTGTTGAAAAAATTTATACCTTAGCTAATCATGAATTTAATATATCCTCCCCTAAGCAATTAGGTACTGTATTGTTTGATGAGCTAGGATTACCATATCCAAAGAAGAAGGGACAATCCTATTCTACGGATATTGAGGTAT
>JAFPSY010000132.1:0-2717 GCA_017413585.1 Acholeplasmatales bacterium | reverse complement strand
TAATTCAGTACCAAATACATTTTGATATACTGCTTCTAATATACCATTTAATTTACCATTTTCTTTTTCTACACCAAATAAATTAGAATCATTATTAAATTTCATTGAATCTATAATTTTTCTCGCTTCATTATATTCAATTTTATAAATGGTATCATTGCCCTTAGGCTTTTCAAGTCTTTGATGATCATAATCATCTAATAAATCAAGGGCATTAGTATATGTTTTAATTACTTCAGTAAGTTCATATGAATCGATATTTAATGCAGACGCAAGCATCTTATTTTGAATGTCTATTACTTTATTTAATTTTTCTAATCTCTTATTATTTATTGAATAACCTTGAATTAAGTATTCTTTTAATACTTTATTAGCCCATCTTCTAAAAATAATACCTCTTTGAGAATTAACTCTATAGCCAACAGAAAGAACGACATCCAAATTGTATAATTTAGCAGGTCTATGGTTTCCACTTATGTCGGAAATTCCGACGGAAGTGTTTGAATCCAATTCATTACTACTAAAAATATTATTTATATGCTCTGTAATTGTACTTCTAGCTTTGCCAAAAAGTTGAGCAATCTCATCTTGAGTTAACCAAACAGTATCGTTTTTTATATCAGTTCTTACATCAAGTTCAAAATCATCATCAACAAATTTTACAATATCGTATTTTTCCATAGTAACCAATCCTTTCATAGCAATTATATCAATTTGTTGAATAATATTCAATATGTTTTTGATGAAAAGTTGATTTTAATTCAATTGACATATAAAGAAAAAGGATTGATAGTTTGTATCAATCCTATTGTTCTTTAATGGAGGACCCGATCGGATTCGAACCAACGATCAGGCAGTTGCAGTGCCGTGCCTTACCACTTGGCTACGGGTCCATATTCGTGAACGCTTCTATTATACTGAAATGGCATTCTAATGTCAAACATATTTTTATCGTTTTTCTACTTTTTGGCACTCTATACTTGACAGTGCCAATTTTTAATATTATAATAGAGTTGACTTAGGTGAGAGAGTCAGAAAGGTGTGATGATATATGCAGTATAATAACGAACAAAATGAAAACGAAAATGTACTTGAAAAATATGGAAGAGACATTGTTGCGCTTGCTAGGGAAGGAAAAATTGATCCCGTTATCGGACGTGATGAGGAAATCCGTAGGATCATCAAAATCCTTTCAAGAAAAACAAAAAATAATCCCGTACTAATTGGTGAACCAGGTGTAGGTAAAACCGCAATCATTGAAGGTTTAGCTAGACGTATTGTTGCAAACGATGTTCCTACTACTCTTAAGGATAAATCTATCTTCGAGCTAGATATGGGTGCGCTTGTCGCTGGTGCTAAATTTAGAGGTGAATTTGAAGAGAGACTTAAGGCCGTATTAAATAAGGTTAAGGAATCGGATGGTAAAATCATTATGTTCATCGATGAAATTCATCTTATTGTTGGTGCTGGTAAAGCAGATGGTGCACTCGATGCATCTAATATGCTAAAGCCAATGCTTGCTAGAGGCGAGCTTCACTGTATCGGTGCTACCACATTAAAGGAATATAGAGAATATATCGAAAAGGATAGTGCACTTGAGCGTAGATTCCAGAAGGTTTTAGTTTCTGAGCCTACAGTTGAAGATACAATCTCTATATTGCGTGGTATTAAGGAAAGATTTGAGTTGCATCATGGAGTTACCATTATGGATAACGCAATTGTGGCTGCAGCAACACTATCGAATCGTTATATCACCGATAGATTTTTGCCAGATAAGGCAATTGATTTAATTGATGAGGCTTGTGCTTCTTGTCGTATGGAAATAGATTCTAAGCCTACTTCTTTGGATGATGCAGATAGAAAGATTGCCCAATTAAAGATTGAGCAAATGGCATTAAAGAAGGAATCCGATGATGTTTCTAAGAAAAGATTAGTTGCTATTACAGATGAGCTTGCAAAGCTTGAGGACGAAGCGAAAGCATTAACTGAAAAATGGCAAAAGGAAAAGGCTGAAATCAGCAAATATAAGGATATTAAAAAGGAACTAGAGGATAAGAAATTTGAGCTTGAAAAAGCCTTTAATGAAGGAAATTATAAGAAGGCATCCGAGCTTCAGTATTCTCTAATTCCATCCCTTGAGCAGCAAATTAAGGAATATCAAGATAAATCTAAGGAAGACCATTTATTATCCGAATCTGTAGATGAGGAGGCTGTAGCTGAGGTTGTTGCTAAATGGACAAATATTCCAATTTCAAAGCTAATGCAAGGTGAAAGAGAAAAGATTTTATCTCTTGCAGAAACACTTAAGGAAAGAGTTATTGGTCAAGATAGTGCAGTTGAGTTAATCAGTGATGCCATCATTAGACAGCGTGCAGGTATCAAGGATGAAAACAAGCCTATTGGCTCCTTCTTATTCTTAGGTCCTACAGGTGTTGGTAAAACAGAGCTTGCAAAAGCCTTAGCAGAAGCATTATTTGATTCAGAATCTCATATTGTAAGATTAGATATGAGTGAATATATGGAGCAATACTCTGTATCTAAGCTTATCGGTTCTGCCCCAGGATATGTAGGATATGAGGAGGGAGGACAGCTAACGGAAAAGGTTAGACGTAATCCTTATTCTATCGTATTATTTGATGAAATTGAAAAAGCTCACCATGATGTATTTAATATCCTACTTCAAATCCTTGATGATGGTAGATTAACAGATTCACAAG
>JAFPSY010000131.1:0-6556 GCA_017413585.1 Acholeplasmatales bacterium | reverse complement strand
TTTAGAGGATAAATCTAAAATCATAAAGGAGGCGGCAGAAATGTTAAGCGATTATGATAAGACTGATGAGGCTAGAAGATTAAGAGATGCAAGATTAAAGCAGGAATATGAAGAGGGCGTAAGGCTTGAGGCAGCCAAGGACGAGGGAATTGCCCAAGGTAGAGAAGAAGGTATTGCCCAAGGTAGGAAAGAAGGTATTGCCCAAGGTAGAGAAGAAGGTATTGCCAAAGGCAGAGAAGAAGGAATCGCCCAAGGTAGAGAAGAAGGTATTGCCCTAGGCGAAGAAAAGAGTAAAAAAGAATTCATTTCAAGTATGATTCAAAATGGAATGAAAAAGGAAGAAATAGCAAAACTACTTAATTTAAGTCTAGAAGAGGTAGAAAAGTATATTGAATAAAGGAGCGGCAGAAATGTTAAGCGATTATGATAAGGCCGATAAGGCTAGAAGATTAAGAGACGCAAGGTTGAAGCAGGAATATGAAGAGGGCGTAAGGCTTGAGGCAGCCAAGGATGAGGGAATTGCCCAAGGAAGAGAAGAAGGAATTGCCCTAGGCGAAGAAAAGAGTAAAAAAGAATTCATTTCAAGTATGATTCAAAATGGAATGAAAAAGGAAGAAATAGCAAAACTATTTAATTTAAGTCTAGAAGAGGTAGAAAAATATATTGGATAAAGGAGCGGCATGCTCCTTTTCATTATTTTTGGCCTAGAAAATTATATCTTTAAAATAAATGGTCTTAAGTGTATAATATTTTTGGAAATTAGGTGGAATTATGCAGAGTATATATAATTATACAGAAGAAATGTGGAAGGAATATTTAATCAATATGGGAGAAAAGCCATTTCGAGCATCTCAAATGATGGAATGGTTTTATCGTCATAGAATTCATGCCTTCCAGGAAATGAGCAATATTTCAAAGAAATTTATTGCTCATTTAGAGGAAAACTTTATCATTGATAGCTTAAAATGTGTTACAAGACAGATATCCTCTGATGGTACACAAAAGTTTTTATTTGAATTATCGGATGGAAATTTGATTGAAACAGTTTTAATGAATCATAATTACGGCTACTCTGTATGTGTAACTAGTGAGGTAGGCTGTAATATGGGATGCGTTTTTTGTGCCTCTGGCATGAAAAAGAAGCTAAGAAACCTAACTACTGCAGAAATGGTACTTCAGGTACTTATGGTATCTACTTTGGCAGAAATAAGGGTATCCCATGTTGTTGTAATGGGTATTGGTGAGCCTTTTGATAATTATGATAATGTCATTAATTTCTTAAAAATTATCAATCATGCGAAGGGCTTAGAAATTGGTGCAAGACATATTACGGTCTCTACTTGTGGGCTTGTACCTAAGATTAGAGAATATGCTTCCTTCGATTTACAGGTAAATTTAGCTATTAGCCTACATGCACCTAAAAATGAAATAAGAGATCAAATTATGCCAATTAATAAAAGATATCCTTTAGAGGAATTAATGGATGCAGTAAAATATTATATTTCTATAACCGGTAGAAGAGTAACATTCGAATATATTTTACTTAGAGATATTAATGATACAAAGGAATGTGCAAATGCTCTTGCAGATTTAATTGGTAAGGAAAATATTTATGTAAATTTAATTCCATATAATGAGGTTATAGAAAAGCCTTATAAGAGAAGTAAGGAAGAGACTATGAGAGCCTTCTATGATACTCTTTATAAGAGAGGAATTAATGTACAATTAAGAAAAGAGCAGGGCTCAGATATTGATGCTGCATGCGGTCAGCTTAGAAGCAAACATATGAAAAAGTAGGTATTTATGCAAAAGGGAAGAATCATAAATTTAAATGGTGGAGTATATAAGGTTTTACTTGAGGATGATTCTATTATTTCTCTTAAAGCTCGTGGTAAGCTTAGATATGAAAAGAAATATATGGTCAATGAAAAATCAAAAAGTAAAAAGGAAGTACTTACTACAATTAAAAACACACCTAAGGTTGGAGATATTGCCATTATAGAAAATGGAATGATCGACCATTACCTAGAAAGAAAAAACGAAATGATAAGGCCAGATATTGCCAATGTAGACCAAATCCTTTTGGTCTTTGCGGCTAAGGAGCCTGATTTTTCCTTTTTTCTATTGGATTTATTCTTAGTAAATATATTACGTCAAAATATTACTCCAGTTATTGTTGTATCTAAAATAGATTTACTTAAGGAAGAGGAGCTGTTTGAATTAAAGGAAAAGCTTTCCTATTATGAGAATATGGGCTATAAGGTATTCTATGTAGATTCTAAGCATAAGGAGGGTATTGACCTTGTTCGTGATGAGCTAAAGGATAAAATTACCGTATTATCCGGCCAAACTGGCGCAGGTAAATCTACCCTAATTAATGCAGTAGTCCCAGGCTTTCTACTTAAAACTGGGGAAATCAGCCAAGCCCTAGGTAGAGGACGCCACACGACAAGAGAGACGAGCCTATACCCTTATTTAGGGGGATTTATTGGCGATACTCCGGGTTTTTCTAAGCTAGATGTATTAGGAATAGATAAGGATGAGCTTGAGGGCTTATTCGTCGATTTTAGAGGCCATGCTTGTAAATTTAGAGATTGTAACCATTTAGAAGGAATAAAGGGATGCGGCATTTACGAGGCCGCACAAAAGGGCGAGATTTTAATGTCTCGCTATCAATCCTACAATAAAATGTATAAGGAGATATTAAAAAAATGAAAGTATCTTTATCAATATTAACTGCAGATTTTGCTAATATGGAGTCCTCCTTGAGTGAGGCTTTATCATCCACAGATTATGTTCATATGGATATTATGGATGGTGAATTTGTCCCAAATATTTCTATAGGACCTGCATTCGTTAAATCTATAAGAAAAATTACAGATAAGCCATTTGATACACATTTAATGATTATGCATCCGCAAAATTACATTAAGCAATTTGTAGATGCAGGAAGCCAGTATATTACATTCCATGTAGAAGCGGATTGTGATGTATTAAAAACCATTGATTTAATTCATTCCTATAATATAAAGGCAGGTATTTCTATTAAGCCTAAAACTAGTGTTTTAGATATAAAAAAATACCTACCCTATGTAGATATGGTATTAGTCATGAGTGTTGAGCCTGGCTTTGGTGGACAGTCCTTCATGATGGATTCTATAGAAAAGGTTAAGGAATTAAATGAATTAAGAGAGGAGAATGGTTATTCCTATTTAATTAACATCGATGGTGGAATTAAGGATACAACCGCTCCATATATTTCAAAATATGTAGATTTAGCCGTATCTGGATCCTATGTATGTAATGCAGATAATCCAAAGGAAAGAATAGATACTTTACATGCTATAAAATAATTTATTATTTTGATTGACCTTAAACTCTAAATGTCTTATAATTTTATTAGGACCTGAGATTAAGGTTTTTTATTTTGCACTAAATTATGTATTGGAGGTGTTTTCATGAGAACAAAGGTTATATTAATTTGTGAAGAATGCTTTAGCCGTAATTATACGACAACAAAGAACCCACAAAAGAATTCAGAAAGACTAGAAATCAAAAAATACTGTCCAACTTGTAATAAATATACAATGCACAAAGAGACAAAGTAAGGAGGATTACTTATGGCAGACGATAAGGAATTAGAAAAGAAGGAAGCTTTAGATGAAACTAAAGCTGAAGAAGTAAAAGAAGAAGCTAAGGCTGAAGAAGTTGAAGAGACTAAAGCTGAAGAAGTTAAGGCTGAAGAGGTTGAAGAGACACCAATAGAAACAAGTGCAATTGAGACAGAACAAATTATCCCTGAAGAGACAAAGGCTGAAGAAGTTGAAGAGACACCAACTGAAGAGGTAAAAGCTGAGGAAGCTAAGGTAGAAAAGAAGCAGGCTATTGGTGGCCCTAAGTCAAAGAAGAAAAAGAGTGAATCTACTTATGAGGAAGAAGAAAAGGTAGAGGAAGCTAAGGTTGAAGAAGAAAAGGTAGAAGAAGCACCAAAGAGCAATAAGGATTTAGTTGAGGCTAAGATTCGTAAGCAAATTGAAAAGAAGCAGCAAAAGGAAGCATCCTTAGGTGTATATCGTATTGGTGAATACCTAAAGGAAGAGCATCAATGGGAAAACTGGTTATTCCTAGGTATTTCTATTATTACTCTATTACTTGGTTGCTTAATGCTAAATGGTGCATTACAGGTAAGAAGTGATTTCCCTGTAATTGGTGAATATCCTACAGTATTCGCATGGATTTTAGTTGTTCTTGCATCCTTAGGCTTATTATATGCACTTTATCCATTCTTAAAGCCTGCATTCCCTGAATTAAAGAAAATCACATGGCTAACTTGGCCTAAGTTCTTAGGTAATGCCATTCGTACATTTGTTTTCATCATCATATTAACATTATTATTCATGTTATATGATGTATTCATTACTGAATTATTAGGCTTAATTATTTAAGGAGGATAAGACAATGAAAAGATGGTATATTGTAACTACTTATTCTGGATATGAGAATTCTGTTAAGCAGGATTTGGAAAGAAGAAGAGAATCTATGAATATGACTCACTTAATCTATCAGGTATTAGTTCCTGAAGAGGTTAAGGAGGTTGTAGATAAAAAGGGTAAGAAAAAGGAAAAGGTAGAAAAGCTTTTCCCAGGATACGTATTTGTTGAGATGGAAGTAGATAAGGAAATGGACGAGGATGCATGGTTCATGGTTCGTAACACTCCAAAGGTTACAGGCTTCTTAGGCTCCTCTGGTGGAGGTACAAAGCCAGTTGCTGTACCTAAGGATGAGATGGACGCAATCCTAGAGAAGCTAGGTCTTGTTCAAAAGCCAGTATTCGAAATTTATGCTGGTGATAAGGTTACTGTTACTGAAGGATCCTTCAAGGATATGGTTGGTGAGGTATCTGCTGTTAACCTAGAAAAGGAAACATTAACTATTCTTATCAACATGTTTGGTCGTATGACTCCAATGGAATTCCCATTCAGCCAGGTAAAAAAGATTTAATAATTTGACTCCAATTTTTGAATTGGAGTTTTTCTTTTGCCTAGAATTACTTCTTTGTGTTTAAATTTCATTTTTTATAAGTTATAATTAAATTACTAGATTCGCTTACAAAAATTATTATACAAGGAGGTTTACAATTGAATAATTTTATAGAAGAAAAGAAACCACTAACCCTAAGGCTAGCTATGGAGGAGGCATCTCGTTGTCTTTTATGTAAGGATGCTCCATGCTCAAGTGCTTGCCCTGCAGGTACTGACCCAGGTAGGTTTATTCGTGCACTTCGCTTTAAGAATTTATGTGGTGCAGTAGAGGTTATTAGAGAAAACAATGCATTAGCTTCGATTTGCGCTAGAGTATGTCCTACGGAAAAGTATTGCCAAAACGGTTGTACAAGATGTGGTATTGATAAGCCAATTGATATTGGCGCAATTCAAAGATTCTTATGTGATTTTGAAACTGATACTAAGATGAATGTCTTAGAATTTAAGGAATATAATGGCAAGAGAGTTGCCATTATTGGTAGTGGTCCAGCAGGACTTACATCTGCATTAGAATTAAGAAAAATGGGATATTCTGTTACTATTTTTGAAAAGGATAAAAAGCCAGGTGGCTATTTAAGATATGGTATTCCATCCTATAGATTACCTATAGAGGTATTAGATAAGGAAATTAAAAGAATTACAGATTCTGGTGTAGAAATTAAAACAAATGAATGTGTATCTAAGGAAAGATTAGAAGCGATTAAAAGGGAATATGATGCAGTAGTTATCGCAATAGGATATTCTAAGGGTAAGATGATTCCTATATTTGAAGGAAATAAAAAGGCTATATTAGCTGTTGATTTCTTACATAAGGTAAAGGAAAAGAATAACTTAAATCTACCAGATAACGTATTAGTTATTGGTGGAGGAGATGTTGCGATGGATGTATGTGTTACATTAAAGAAGCTTGGAGTTTCTAATGTTACAGATATCGTTTATGAAGGCTTTAGCGAATTTAGAGCATCTAAGGAGGAATTAGCTCTTGCAAGAAAGGAAAATGTATCAATTATCGATGGCTATGTTCCTAAGGAATATAAGCGTGGAGGCTATGTTACATTTTCTAGTAGGTTTATCGATAGTGAAATTAAGATTAAGGCGGATTTAATTATTCTTGCGACAGGTCAAACGATAGATAATATCTTTGATTTAGCTTTTAATGGTAATTGTGTAGAAAATAACAAGAATAGAATAGATAATACAAATCTATTTGTTGCAGGAGATATTTCTACTTCAGAAAAGACAGTAGTATATTCTGTTCAAAGTGGTAAAGAGGTTGCAAGAAGTGTAGATGAATATTTAGGAGGTAATAAATAATGATTAAAAAAGATTTATCCATTACCTTTATGGGCGTTAAATTTGAAAACCCATTCTGTCTATCCTCATCTCCAGTTGGTAATTGCTATGATATGTGTAGTAAGGCTTATGAGGCAGGCTGGGGTGGAGTTGTATTTAAAACGATTGGCCCAAAGCATTATTTAATTGATGAGGTTTCACCTAGATTTGATGCATTAACT
>JAFPSY010000130.1:0-2553 GCA_017413585.1 Acholeplasmatales bacterium | reverse complement strand
TTCTACCTTTCTTGGGGAAATCATTTGTTTTATCTTTGAACCACTATATTTGGATAGAATAATGATTCTAGATTGCTTCATTCCACCCGCAGTGGAACCAGCACAAGATCCACAAAACATTAGGAAAACGATAATACCTAACGATAGTGCAGGCCATCTGCCTTGTGCACCACTCCAGTAATCCGTTGTAGAATATCCTGTTGTAGAAATTATGGATGCAACCTGGAAGTATGCATGACGGAAGCCCTCTTCAAAGCTGGAATAAAGCTTATAGATTTGAAGGGTAATAACTACTACAGCTAAAGTAACCATCAAAAGATAGCATTTAATTTCCTCATTTTGGAATATATCCTTAAAATTTCTGATTAATAGCCAATAATAAATGGTGAAATTGACACCAAAGATAATCATAAATGTCGCAATGACATATTGAGATGGTGCTGCATATAACCCTGCTGATGCCGGAGTTAAGGCAAAGCCTCCTGTACCTGCAGTACCAAAGGACATAATCAATGAATCATAGAATGTCATATTGGGATCCCAAATATGACATAGATTTAATATACAAACCTCAAGTAAAGTTAAGAAAATATAAATTAGATATAAAATACGGCTAGATGCTCGCATCCTAGATACAATCTTACCAACCTGGGGTCCTGGAGATTCTGCACGTAAAATATGCACACTAGAGCCTTCCTTAGATTCTGGAATAACGGCTAAAATGAATACTAGAATTCCCATTCCACCAATCCAGTGAGAAAAGCTTCTCCACATCATTAAGCTTCTTCCACCATAATTTAGCATTTGATCCATTTCATTTACGGTTAATGCACTAGCACCAGTTGTAGTAAAGCCTGATGCCATTTCAAAGAAGGCAGTAAAAAAGTCCGTAACATATCCTGAAATTAAAAAGGGTAAGCATCCAAATAAGGACATTAAAAGCCAGGATAGGGCAACGATAACAAAGCCCTCTCTTGCACCCATTCTTTGGTCCTTAGCCCTTCCTATAAATGCCATTAAAGCACCAATTAAAGCTAAGGATACCATAGGAATTAAATAAGATATAATATTTCTAATACTTTCTTTGTATATAAAGGCAGTAACTAATGGTACAACCATTAATGCTGCCACTAATATTAACATTTTTCCAATTAGATTTCTTACAATTCTATAATTCATACTACACTAAAATCTCATCAAGGTCGCTTAAGACTTCCTTCGATACGACAATGACGGAATCCCCCTTCTCTATAGAGGTCATACCACTAGGGATGATGACTTGGTGATTACGAATTATACCTGCAATTAATATATCCTTTCTTAACTCCAAATCCTTAAGAGGAATATTTAATACCTTAGATGAATCTGTTACTAGGAATTCAATTGCCTCAACCTGATTATCTACAATCTTATGTAGGGTAAGTACATTATTACCTCTAGCATTTGAGGTTGCACGAATATAAGAAACAATTTGGTTTGCCGCTAAATCCTTAGGGGATATTACAGAACCCATTTCAATGGATTCAAGTAATCCCTGGAAGGATGCACGATTTACCTTTGTAATAATCTTTTTTACATTTAATTTATTTGCATATAATGAAATAATAATATTTTCCTCATCAATACCTGTTAAGCAAATAACTGCATCGGAATTTAAAATTCCTTCTTCTCTAAGTAAATTTTGATCCGATCCATCACCTAAAACTACCGTTGCATTAGGTAATAATTCTGCAAGCTCCTTTGCTTTATCTGGATTGATTTCAATAATTTTTACATTAAATTTATTTTTTATTAAGGCATCTGCAAGATATGTAGTAATCTTACCTGCACCAATAATCATAATATCCTTTAGCTTGGCAGATTGTAATCCAAGCTTTGAAATAAAGCCTCTTGAGGCTTCTTGGGAGGATATTAAATGGATTTTATCCTTTGCCTCAAAGACGAATTGTCCCTTTGGAATGATAACCTCATTGCCTCTTTGAACAGCACAAACTAATACCTTAAAGCCGATTTTAGATGCCATACTCATTAGGCTTTGACCAACAAGTGGAGAATCCTCAGGAATAAATAATTCCGTTAAATCACAATTCCCATGAGCAAAGGAATCTACCTTTAAGGCTTCTGGGAAATTAATGATTCTCATAATCTCTTTTGAGGCCTCATGCTCTGGATTAATCGTTCTTGTAATCTCTAAAGCACCAGTCATTAAATCAATCTGCTTAGTATATTCATAATCACGTACTCTAGCAATAGTATGCTTAGCACCAAGCTTTTTTGCAATTAAGCAGGCAAGCATGTTTGCTTCATCTGAGGTAGTAACAGCAATAAAAATATCTGCGTTTGCAACTCCTGCTTCCTTTTGCATTTCATAGGAAACTCCATTACCAGAGATACCAAGTACATCATATTGATTGACAATTTCTTCAATTACCTTAGGATCGTCATCAATAACAATAACCTCATGATTTTCTTCGCTTACGTGCTTCACAATGGCAGAGCCAATTTTACCAGCACCAACAATAACAATCTTCATAAATACACCAGCCTTAAAAG
>JAFPSY010000129.1:0-16150 GCA_017413585.1 Acholeplasmatales bacterium | reverse complement strand
TGCTTACCTCTATAAATAGAGCCTAAGGCATCACAGGCAAAGATTTGAGATGCCTCATCAAAGATGACGCAATCAAACATATTTGGCATATTCGCTAAATAGGTAGATACAGAAAGTGGAGACATTAGGAATACTGGCTTAATCTCAAGGGCTAGCTCAAAGATTTGCTCAAGCAATTGTCTAATTGGCTTTTGTCTTGTCTTCTTTTCATGCTCACGCTCAAGTATCTTAAACATAGAGCCCTCAACCGCCATACCATTTTGTCTTTTTTGACTGTTTTTCGCTATGATGATATCTCTATTAATCGTCAATGTCTTTTCATCTAAATCTCTAAATCCATCGATGATATCATCAATAGAATCATTTTCAAAATATTGTAAGAAATCTCCACTATGGTGAACAGAATCAATCTTATTCTTTAGGAAGGTCTTCTTAAATCTTTGAGAGATTTCATCTAGATTAAATTGATTATCTAGATAATAATACAAGAATTCCTCTGCATTCTTATCCTTTAGCTCATCAATAATCTCTAGGGTTCTTCTATAATTTGAAATATGATTTCTTTCCTTATTAACCTCATCAACTCTATCGTAGGCTTCTTTAATTGTACAGCTTGTAATATTGAATTGCTTAATCTTAAAAATACGGGATAGATTTAATAAATTCTTATATTCAGCTTGCTGCTCTTCTAAATCTAAATCATTTGCCTCCCAAGCATTTTTAAGCATAGTAAATGCTTGTGTAGAAATTGACATATCTGGTAAGGAATCAACAGCCTTAATATCTAATAGAATTTGTCTTAGGTTTTGAAGTGCATCACTACCTAAGGCCTTAGTAATGCTTGCTGCAGCATTTTCTGCTTGGGCCTTATAGGCCTTAAGCTTAGCTAAATCGTTTAATTCCTCTACGACTACCTCAGGCTTAGCCTTTGCTACTCTATAGGATTGAACCTTTAAATCTAGCTCCTTAAATTCCTTAGTTTGCGATTTAAAGATACCCTTAGTCTCCTTCATCATTCTTGCATAATCTGCACGAATCTTAGGTAATTCTAAGGCTAAAATATCCTCTTTGTAAACATTTAAAATATCCGTCTTAATCTCTTTAGAATAGGACATATATTTCTTAATCATATCATTGATAATGACACGATTCTTCTTAAACATATATAGAGGTCTATATTGCTTAATTTGAACAATTTTATCCGCAATTTCGATAGCCTTCATTGCATCAATAATATTCGATGCATCAAGACCAACACCCTTAAGTGGTAATCTTATACCTTCAATTTTCTTAAGTAAATCTAAGGAAGCCTCAATATCTGCCCTAAGACCCATCTTAATATATTCCTCAGAAATCTGATTTAAGCCATATAATGGAGATTCTCTATAATCACTAAAGCCAATGATTTTTGCATATCCTGCATAATCCCTTAAGGATTTAGAAATACGGTCCATATCCATTAAATTATAGGTATCCATAAATTTTAATTCATATGGTACTGGTTCACTCTTCGTATCTAAATAAATGGAATACAAATCAAATAGGGAAACACCTAAGGATGGAATAACCTCATGTAAATTACTTTCGTAATTATGTAAATTATTTCTAAAATATTCATATTTTGTACCTAAGAATCTTGTCTTAAGCTCAATATCATATCTAGGCAAGGTTGCCGTACGATACATATTTTCAATGAATTCCTTTTTATTTGCCTTATTCGAATGTAATTCTAGTGCGAATTCAGATAATCTTACTCTTCTTAAATTTTCATAAACGACATTTAATGCAGCAATCTTTTCTGATACGAATAAGATCTTTTTTCCTACACCAAGCATAGAGGAAATCATATTCGTAATGGTTTGGCTCTTACCAGACCCAGGGGGCCCCTGTAAACAGAAGGATTTACCGTTTGCAGCATACTGTATTGCCTTAAGCTGTGAGGAATCACAGTTTACAACAGGATATAGTGGCTCATTGAAATTCGCATCCCAAGATCCATGCTCCTCACCTAATAATGCACGAATATTCGCATTCTCTAAAACGAAATCTCTATTATAAATTAAGTCATTATACATATTCATTTTATAGAAGGAATAAATACCTAAGGATAAACCCTCCTCAAGCTCTACACCCTCTGGTAAAGCAGCTCTTGCCTTCTCTAGATATGTACTTAATGCTTCATTATTGTATGGGACTAAATCTGTGTTAAATACAGATGTAAAATAATATCTTAGGGTTGGATTTAAAATAATTTCATCCTCATATTGACGAATTATGAAGGATCCTGAATCATTATTAATTTCAACAGGTATTAAAAGTAGGGGAGCCTTATATTCTATATCCTCTTCCTTATAATGCAAGAAGCATACAGAAAGGTATAGTGAGTTCATTCCCTTTTCAACAATAGAGAATGTAAATTCCTTCTTCAATGCCTTTAAAGCCTTCAAAAGCCCATGCTGCTTCTTATAGCATATAAGCTCATCCTTCTTCTCCTGCATTCTTCTTACAGCCTCATAGACGATATCATCCTCTAAATCGAGTAGGTCATCCTTAGGGCCAATTACCTCCTGCTCAGGATTATTTTGTACCTCAAGTAATGCCTCATCCGTTGGGAAGAAGGTAAAGTCTCTATACTGCTTTACTCCACGGAATACCTCTTCAACATTCTTATTTAAAATGGCTAATGTTTTTAAACCCTTATCTATATAATTTAGTAATCTATTTCTTTTTCCTAAATCTAATAGCTGGTTTGTAACCGCAGCTAAGCGGTCTTCCAATTCTTTTCTCGTCATACTTACACCCCATACCTATATGATATTATATCAAGAAGACAAAAGAAAAACCACCCTTTAGGGTGGATTTTATTTTGTTTTCGTAAATTATTCGTCATATCCATAGGTAGAATTCGATATAGAAAGTATTGTATAACCAACAAAAATCAAAATCAAATCTACCTTTTGCAAGGACACCTTACCGTTTATTTTCGAAAATAAATAGCCAAAGCTTGCATCAGAGAATAAAACGAAAAATACACATGCAGCCATGATGAAGCAGCTAAATACCTCTATAGCTCTTAAATATGGAATCCTCTTATTAGAGGATAATTTATTTATAGAAGCGTATCCATAGAATATAAATAATATTCCTGCAATAATCTCTGCTGCACTACCAATATTAAGATATCCATTAATGATATCTAAGATAAAGCCTATGAAATATACTACACCAATTAAGAAATATAGAATTGGCATAAAATATTTTAAGATTTCTAGCTTCTTTAATAAAATGAGTACGGCTAATACGAAAACGAAAAAGCCAAGTACAATAATCATTACCTCTAGGGTTTGCCCCTTTAAAACAAGTAGGATACTTCCTACAATCATTAATATAGCTGATACTATATGTGATACAAAAACAAATAATGTATCCTTATCCTTTAATACCTTCATACATCTTCTCCTTTTATTTTAAGTATATACTTAAAGCTTAAAAAAATAAATGTGAAATTGTAGAAAAAATAAACCAGCAATCGCTGGTTTATCTCATACGCTTATAGGTTTCGTAATTCAAATAATATAGCATTGTATCTGGATTACAATAAATATCTGTTAAGGATATATAAAGCTTTGTTTGTGTTTCACTTAAGCTAATTCCATAAATCATTTGTAAATCTCTTACAATGTCTGGCAAATACATATAATATTTCGATTCAACAATTTGTTCAATTAAGGATGAAATACCCATTTCCTCCTTTTGAACACGAATCTTTAATATTACAGAATCTGTGCTATAGCATCTTTGATAGATAATATCCTTAGATGGAATAAATAAGCTAGAATAGAAATAATCGGAATAATTCTTTTCTAATATTGGATGGCTAAAGCCCTTATTTCTTAAGGATGTAATCGTAAATATTTCATCCTCGTATACGGAATTCTTAACTAGCTCAACAAAATCATTAATTAATTCTAATGTAATACCATCATTGGCAAGCTTTTCTATAGATACATAATGGCAAGGCTCAACCTCAATATATTCATAAGAATATATTCTCTTTCTTAAAGCCTCCTGGAATTCTGGTAAGGATATAAGCTTTGGATCCATTCTCTTTAGATATAATTCATCCTTAAATAGAGTTTCCACATAATCATTTAAGGATACATATTTATCCTTATAGATACATCTTATACCATCCTCATAGCCTAAGCTCTTTAGTGTTGTTTTATTAATATAATATTCCTGGAATGGAATACCATTTTTATTTGCTAGAGGGCCAATATCCGATATGAAATAGAAATCATCGGTCAATAATTCCTTATACATATTTAATATTTCTTCTCTAAGCTTAGGTGTTTGTACAGTAAATGTTGCGTTTTGATAATATGGACTAAATTGCTTAGCTGCGTAATTGGAGAAGGATTTCTCATTTACACCAAATACCTTAGAATAAGCCTTTGTAAAATCAGCCATAGAAATAGGAGATAGCTCAAATAAAATAGATTTAATTTGATTGTTTCTATTTCCTGCGCCAAAGACGATAATTGGCTTTCTAATGAATTCTATAGAATTGCTTCTAGCGGTTTTCTTTAGTAAGAAATAAAGCTCATATTCATCCTTGATATCATAAGCATGCATCAAATCTAAATGGGCATCAAAAATAATCTTTGCCGAAGCCTCAATATCAACATATTGGCTTAGAGATAGGGAATGATAGAATCCTGAATCAATGACTAAGGAATTGTAATATCTAAAGCCATTTTTACCCTCTAAGATTTGTTTAGAATTATCTAATATTTGCACGAATTGCTTTTCATTAATACTTAATTCCTCATGGAATAAATTAAACCAATATTTCTTGAAATCCAGAAAAATATCCTTTTCAGATAAGGTATCCTTTAAATCAAATCTTGCATAAATATCTAATACATCTGATGGAGTCTTTAACACACTAATACCATGGATTTTTGCGTATTTTCCTAATGTATTTTGAATATTTACTCGAACATCAGCACTGACTCTTTCATCCTCTAGCATCTCTAAAATATTTCTTGTGCCCTTTGGCTTTTTTGCCTTTAATTCTAAATAGCGGAATACGGATTTATCTAGCTGGAAGATCTTTGAAAATTCATCAATGTTTAAATAATAGGAATAATATAAATCTAAATATTCATCCTCACTTAATATAGGGAAAGGATATTTGGATAAAGTAGTTTTAATCTTTTCCTTTTGAATACCATAATCTAAGGCAAGCTTATCTAGAGGTACACCCTCTAAATAATCCTTTAATAAGCCTGAGGTTTTATCCTCAGATAAACTAAAGATAAATTCCTTTAAATTTGCCTGTAGCTTCTTTATACCAAATAAAGAATTTTCAATGAATTCCTGATTAGATAGATCCTCTAGTGCTCTATCCATTAATGAGCCATATCTATAGCATTCCTCAAGCTTTATAGATAGCTCATCCTCCATAATGTAATCCTCACCTAGATTCTTTAATATACTCTTCTTTAATAGATTCATATATTCTGTATCCTGGTATAAGGCTTCTAAATAATTCTTTACCTCTTCCTTCTGCTTATCAAAAGGCTCATTAATTGTTAAAATGGCATCCATTATTTTTCTTATATTGCCTTCAGTTAAATTATATTTTTGCTTTAGCAAAATATCTGGATATAGCCTTATCATAAAAAGGGAAGTAATACCCTTTTTCTTTAAGGATTGACATACCTTATCGGATACTCCACAGGAGGTTAGGGCAAATATATTATATACATTATGTGTTTCCTTAGATAATTCACATAATGCATTATAGCAATCCTCTTTTTTAATTCCTGTTTCGTTTGCAAATTCAGCAAAGCCCATTCCTTCTACATTCGATAAATCCATACCAGAAAGAATGATATTATTGATTACTGCAGAGGATATTCCCTTATCTGTTAAATGAAATAAATCATATTTATTCATAAATACCTCCTATTTGTCACAATCACAATGGTCTTCCATTTGTGATAAATCTAATCTTGCGGTATTGAAGCTTTCTAAACTACCCTCTAAAAGAGCAATTACGGCATTTTCTGGGCTACCAGATAATCCCATATAAACTCTAATATTTGCCTCTCTTAGGGCCATAAGCGCAGGCTTTCCCATATTTCCTGCAAGTACAACCTCAGCCTTAAGCTTTCTTAGTAAGCCTGTCATATATTGATGACCTGAGCCTTGGCAAGGAATCGTCATTTTCCCAAGTATTTTCTCATCATCTGTATCAAAGATAACCATAACCTGACAATGTCCAAAATGTGGATCTATTCTCCCTCTATCGTAAGGTACTGCAATTTTCATAATGGTTCCTCCTTCTAAATGGGCACAAATGCTCATTCTTTTTTCTTATAATGTATCGCTCCATTTATTAATATTTTACTATATATCTTAAAAAAAATAAAGTCAAAGCTTTTTGAGAGAAAAAAAGCCAACCTCTAGGGTTGGCCATAATTTATGCAATAGTAATATTAATATCACCAGTAGATGTTCTTAAATAGCAAGTACCACCAGTGGTATTTGGTACATTACAAGAGCCTGTAGATGTTTTTGCATCAAAGGTTTTTGCAGATAAGATATCACCACGAATATCTCCTGTAGATGTTTCTAAATAGATATCTTTTGCATCCACCTTAGTAAGATTTATATCACCTGTAGAGCATTTTGCCTTTAATGTATTTGTAATTAAAACATTATTTAAGCTTATGCTACCGGTAGATAGCTTTATATCTAATGAAGAAGCATTTACATTTAGAAGCTTTGCATCTCCTGTAGAGGATGATCCCTTAATTTCATTTACTACATTCACATTTGTTAATTGAAGATCACCTGTAGATAAGGAATAGTTGAATGTATTGAAATTAAATCCATTCATGATAATATCACCAGTACTAGAATTTACCCTTAAACCATCAAAGGTGTTCTTAGGTAGGTAAACCTTAATCTTAAGAGTATAGAAATTAAAACGGAATATTTTCTCATACCATTTATAAGAATCCTTTTCTGTTAGGAATAAGGTATTATCCTTAACTAAGATTTCTTCCTTAAGCTTATCCTTTTCCTGATAATCAATTTTAGTTTTTGTTAATGTTTCATCATAGATAAATTCAATATCTGAGATTGCTGTATTGAACTCAATATTTGTAAAATCCTCTGTCAATTCCATAGATTTGTTTTCGGCATCATTTTTTGTAAATGCTTGATTTCTATAAGCAATCACAAATAAAATTCCACCAGCAATTAATAATAATCCTCCAAAGATTAATGTAAACTTTAATAATTTACGCATTTTTTCTTCCCCCAATCATCTTTGCTTTAATTTTACGAACAATTCCTTTAATTAAACGAATCTGTGCCTTTGTTGCAAGAACACATACGTTAATAAAGATTAGCGCTACACCAAAGGCTAGTAGTGCAATTGCAAAATCTCCAAGCTGGAATGCACCTTCCCTCAAGCTTTGAAGCCCTGCAAGTATTGCCATTCCACCATAACCAAGTAGAGATAGCTCAACAGCGTAGGTTACGATAACTAATATGAACATTAATACAAAGAATACAAATACCAATACTCCAAATACGATTACAAATGGTAGCCAAATTGGAAAGCCTAATACGATTAGGATTACCTCCCAAGCACGAATGCTTCTTCTTGGCTTCATTCTTTCCTTTACGAGGCTTGACATCTTGGTGTCGTCTGCAATCTTTGAAACAACAACTCCCATGTCGCCAATAGATTCAACTGCCTCTTCCTCTGTTTTTCCTTCTTCCATGATATCCTCTATCATTTCATCATAGAAGGATATTCGCTCTTCGATCTCATCGCTAGGTAATCCCTTTAAATTACTTCTCAAAGCATTTAAAAATTCTTCCTTATTCATTTTAATTATCTCCCTTCTCTATGAAGGCATAAATCTTCATGATTTGATGCCATTCATTTTTAAAATCAATAATTCTTTGTATTCCCTTAGATGTAATATGATAATACTTTCTAACTCTTCCCTCATGCATTGTAATCATTACCTCAAGCATTTTGGCTTCCTCAAGCCTTTTAAGAATAGTATAAAGAGTAGATTCCGAAAGCTTAAGAACCGGGCTTACATCCTTAATGATCTTATAGCCATAGGAATCCTCCTTCCTTATTGCAGCAAGTACACAAACATCTAAGACACCTCTTTTTAATTGTGCGTCCATATTTATACCTCACTTTACGCTATACATCATATCACGAGGTATCAAGGGTGTCAATACTCTTTTTTAAAAAAATAAAAGCCATATCATAGATATGGCAAATTTTAAATTATTCCTTTAAGATTCCCTTTAACTCCTCAAGAATGTTCGGTATTTTTATATTTTGAGGGCATAGTCCCATACAGGTTCCACAGGAAATACAATCCTTTGGATGACCTACTGTTTTAATTTCATCCTTATCCTCTAGGGCATCATAGCCTGAAATTTTATATTCATTAAATAGCTTTAAATAAGCTGGAATATTAATTTCCATAGGACAATCATCTACACAATATCTACAGCCTGTACAAGGAATAAATAAGGATTTATGGAAAATATCACAGGCTTTAAATAAAACCTCCTTATCCTTATCGGATAGCTCGTAATCATCATTAAATGTATTTACATTATCTATAATTTGTTCAAGGCTTGACATACCAGATAATATTACACCAACATTATCTAAGCCTCTTACAAATCTTAAAGCCCAAGAGGCAATGCTAAAGTTTGGCTTAGAAGCCTTTAATAGCTTACTTGCATCCTCATTTAAGCTTGCAAGCCTACCACCTCTTACAGGCTCCATTACAACGGTCTTAATGCCACGCTCCTCTAGGATTTTATATTCTTCCTTAGTATCAGAATACATCCAATCGAAATAATTAATTTGAAGCTGAGCAAAATCCCAGTTGGTGTAATCAGCAAATCTTCTTAGGGTTTCTACTCCTGCATGAGAGGAAAAGCCTAGGTATTTAATTTTACCTATTTTCTTCATTTCCATGAAGAATTCAATTCCACCACTTGCAATATATTTATCTATGTTTGAATCTGTAAGACAGTGGATTAAATAGAAATCTATATAATCTGTTTGTAATCTTTTTAATTGCTCATGAAATACTTCCTTGTAATTAGGGTTTGCATCATAATGCCATTTCGTTGCAAGATAAAAGGATTCCCTTTTATATTTTTTCATGGCAACACCTAAGAATCTTTCAGATTCACCCTTAGAATATACATAGGCAGTATCATAATAATTTATGCCATTTGCCATGGCATAATCAATGATTTCTTGACTTTTTTCATAGTCAATTTCTTCACTATTAGGCTTTACAGGAAGTCTCATATTTCCCATACCTAAACGGGATAATTTAATACCATCCTTAAATTCAAAATATTCCATACATCCTCCTATAAGCTATGCTTTGGGGTTTCATTATTTAAAAATTGATTGATTTGTAAATATAATAAATCACCTATATTTTTTAATGCTTCCTTCGTATTCGATGCAATATGAGGATAAGCAATAACTCTTTCTTTTAATAGAGGATTATCCATCTTTAAGGGTTCATCCTCAAATACATCCGTTGCATAGCATAATAAATGATTCTCTCTTAATGCTTTTATAATACATTCGCTATCTACAATTGCACCTCTTGCTGTATTTATTAAAATAGAATTCTTCTTTAATTCTTTTAATCTTTCCTCGTTAAAGAAATGATAATTATCCTTATTTAAGCTCATACAAATAAAGATAAAATCGCAATCCTTTACCTTTTCTTTAAAGAAATCATTTCTTTTATAAATCGTAACATCCATAGAAAAAGCATTTACAAGCATTTCTTCTAATCTTTTACCAATATGACCATAGCCTAAAATACAGGCACGCTTTTTATATAGCTCCATTTTCCCATATTTTCTTGCAGCCTCTAGTGCAAGTAAGATACTAAATTCTGCAACACTTTCATAATTTTGGTATGGTGCATTAAATACTACAATACCTCTTTTTTTAGCATATTCTATATCTACTTCCGATATACCTGTACCATGAATGGCAATGCATTTTAAATTCTTTGCTTGATCTATAAAGCTCTTATCGATTTTAAGATTTCTTGTAATAACAATATCAGCATCACTTATATTATCTACAATTTCATGATTTTGCTTTAAATTTAAAACGAAGGATAGATCTACATATTCAACCAAATAGATTTTCATATACCTAATTCCTTTAATTTTTTTAAATAGAAATGATTTGTTTGGTCAATTCCAACAGGTACAAAGGTCGTATAGCCATGTCTGCCTAAATAGACATCCGTATCCTTATTATCATCAAAGGTGATTTTTTCATCACATTCATCATAGGAGCCCTTATTATTGATAATAAATTCTGTTTTAAAGCTTTTTATGCCCTGTCTACAAAACTTATAGCCTAAGGAATGATCAAATCTCTTTGTAGGAAAATTCACATTTAAAACATATTCTAAGGAATATAGCTTATTCTTAAAAATATATTCTAATACACTATCAATCTCTCTTTTTGCAAGCTCCATACATCCTCTATCTGTAGATATAGCAACTCCAGGAATGCCCTCAATCACGCCCTCCTTAGCTGCCGCAACTGTACCAGAATATAGGATATCTGTACCACAGTTTAAGCCATCATTAATTCCAGAAAAAACAACATCAAATTTTTTCTTAAGTACACTTGTAGATAGCCTTACACAATCGGCAGGAGTGCCACTGCATGCATAGCATAATATTCCCTCAATAGCCTCTACCTCTACAAAGTGAATTTGCTGCCTAATTGTTAAGCTATGGGAGGCTGCACTTCTTCCTGTGTTTGGGGCAACTACCGTAACATTACCATATTTTTTTAGTGCTTCTGCAAGTATTTTAATACCAATCTCAAAAACACCATCATCATTTACTACTAATATTTCCATAAAAAACCACCTTATTTTATTTTAGCTGCATCCACGAATGCTTTAAAAATGAACTTGGATGCAGGATCCTTTAGCATATATTCTGGGTGCCACTGAACAGCCCAACAAAACTTCATCTTAGGGTGGTAAATTGCCTCAACTAAGCCATCCTCAGATACAGCCATACTCTTTAGGCTAGATGCGATTCTTCTTACTGCCTGATGGTGAATACTATTTACCATCAAGGAATCCGTCTTTATTAAATCTCTTAATGGGCTATCATGAAAAACATATACCGAATGGTATCCTAAATTATAGTCTTCCTTCATTTTATGAGAAACCTTAGATGGATGATCACTATCTAAATCCTGATATAAGGATCCACCCTCAAGCACATTAATTAATTGAATTCCTCTACAAATACCTAAAATAGCCTTATCGCTATTTTTGGCAATTTCATATACATTCTTTTCCATATCGTCCCTGATTGAATTAATTTTACCGCAGGTATCCTTAATCTTAGCCTTGTAAAGGCTTGGATTAATATCATTACCTCCAGTAAACAAATAGCCATCGACGATATCATTTAATTGCTCAAGCTCAGGCCTT
This sequence comes from Acholeplasmatales bacterium, assembly GCA_017413585.1. Classification (GTDB taxonomy): domain Bacteria; phylum Bacillota_I; class Bacilli_A; order Acholeplasmatales; family Anaeroplasmataceae; genus Anaeroplasma. Next base: position 4,580 of record JAFPSY010000129.1, on the reverse strand, counting down.
GTTGCACCATAAGGCAAAATAACAGGAATACCTCCTGCCTCCTTAATTCCATCTAAATATCCAGGTAACATCCATATAGAATTTAATTCTTCATCGTATAGGGGTAAAACACCAATAATAGGCTTCATAATAATCATCTCCAATATATGTTAAATTTTAACATATTATTATTTCATAATAAAGAAAAAGCTACAATTTAAAAACGAATTGTAGCTTAATCTATATTACTATTTATTTTTTACATTATTCCCAAATTGTAATTACTCCATCGACATAATGCCAATAATTACCTTCATCTGTTGGGGCAGTTTCACTATAGAAGTACTTCGTTGTAGCTTCACTAATTAATGTAGAATTTCCAGACTCAGTGATCACTATTGCATCCCACTCTGCCTTTGTACCCTTGAAATAAACCTTACTTAAGCTATCGCATGCTCTGAATGCATTTTCATTAATTGCTGTAATTGTATTTGGTAATACAACTGATTTTAACGAATAGCAGCAAGGGAAAATTTCATCTAATTGTGTTACTGTGTTTGGTATTTCAATGCTTTCAAATCCGCAGGAATAGAATGCATAACTACCAATTTCTGTTACACCTGGGGCAATTACAATATCCTTTAATTTCCTACAAAGCCTAAAAGCACCTGGTAAGATTTTCGTTACATTACTTGGAATTGTAATTTTCTTAATATTACTGTCATAGAATGCATAGGAATTAATTGCATAGGAATCAATTGTATTTTCATTATACATAAAGCTTGATGGTAATGTTAATTCTACTTCATCACCCTCGTAGCAAATTAAATAATTCATATCATTGTAATGTGCAAATACATAGCCTTGGCTATCCTTTACTATAACGGATTGTGCATCTAATGAATTATGTATAACAATCGCATTTTTGGCAATGTAACCATTGTTTATAGAGCCTTTAACTAAAGATAAGGAAGATAAATTATATATTTCTAATAAGGCTGGACAGCTGCCAAATGCTTGATTACCAATCGTTGTAAGTCCAGAAGGTAATGTTACCCTTCTTAAATTCAAGCAACCATTAAATGCGGTTTGACCAATCGCCTTTACTCCAGTGTTGAATACAATTTCCTTAATCGTTGTATTGTTTTCAAAGGCAGATTTATAGATTTCATATTCCGTAATTTCCACATCATCCCAAAGGAAGCTTGATGGGAAGGTCATTATAGGTGTAATATTTAAAGCTCCTGTAAGATAATATTTATCATCAAAATGAGCGAAATTAAATCCGTCAATTGTTTTATATATAGATTCATCATCTAAGCTTGTATGAATTACCTTTGCATATTTAGCTACATATCCATTATCTGTTGTATTCATTGTTAAAGCTAAGGAAGATAAATTATAAACCTCAAGTAGTGAATAATTTGCAAAGAATGCCATAGATTCAATTTCTTCTAAGCTACTTGGTAAAACAATGGATTTAATAGGACACATATAAAATGCTTGAGAGCCTATGCTTGTTAAATTATCACTTAAATGAATATTTACTAATGAACTACATTGATAGAACGCGCTACCAGCTATTGTAGTTACAGAATTTGGTATAGTAACATTATTTAAGCTACTACAGCCATAGAATGCACTATTTGGTATTTCTTCTATATTCGTTGAAATACTTACACTCTTTAATGCTTTACAACCATAGAATACTGATTCATCTATTACAGTTACGGAATTAGGGATTGTAAATGTCTCTATACTAGTATTAGAGAATGCGGAATATCCTACCCTAGTTACTCCACTTGGAACATTGAATTGGGATAATGAAACACAAGATTCAAATAGATAATTTGCAATTTCTGTTAATCCCTCTGGAAGTGTAATGCTAGATAGCTTTTCACATTCACTAAATGCTCCTTCTCCTATGCTTCCTACACTACTTGGAATATCGATTGTTGTTAAAGCACTACAACGGCTAAAGGCATAATCAGATATTTTTTCTAATTCATTTGGAAGTGTAATGCTAGATAGCTTATAGCAATCTAAGAATGCTTCTTCACCAATGACCTTAACTGTGTTTGGAATGACAATAGATTCTAATTCCTCGCATTCACTAAATGCTCCATTTCCAATTTCTACTATACCATTTGGAATAGTTACACTCGTAATACTCTTATCCTTTACCCCTGAAATCTTTGTTTGCTCATTATCTGAGAAGTTCAAAATAGGGTGTGAGAATTTTGCATAAATAATGGTAGTTTCCTTAATACCTGTAAGTGCCTTATCCCATCCATCAAAGGTAAAGCCTGTCTTTGATGGAGTATCACCTACATAAGTAGCATCCTGATTATATTCTACTGTCGTTTCATATAACACCTCACCAGCATATGTTTTAAATGTAACATTAAATTTACTTACATTCCATTTTGCATATAAGGTAAAGCTTGAGGTTACTGGTGTTGCAAAATCGTATGGTGTTTCTAATAGCGAATCCTTATACCATCCACCAAAGGTATAGCCTGTCTTTGTTGGAGCGGTAGGAAGTGTTGCATATCCTCCATGTTCAATATTTGTCTGAGTGATTACATCTGTACCACCATTGGATTCAAAGCTAACGCTATATTTATCATGAGCAACTAAGGTCCATTTTGCATATAAGGTAAAGCTTGTGGTTACTGGTGTTGCAAAATCGTATTCTACCAGCATCTTGGTATCTGAATACCAGCCTTGGAATTGATATCCCTCCCTTGTAGGATTTGAAGGATAGGTAACGAATCCATTATAATTCACTGTTTGAGGATCTACTGCTGTTCCTTCATTCGAATTAAATGTAATTGCGTATGTATTAATAGTCCACTTTGCATATAATGTGATATTTGTCTTTATGGATGTATTGAAATCAAATTTTGTGCTTAATTCTTGATTACTATACCAACCCTCAAATTTATATCCTTCCTTTTCTATTGAAGGCATAGAATCAAGACTTATTTTGGTATCGTAATCAACACTAATACTTGAAAACTCTATAACTCCACCATTTACCTCTAATGTTACTACTCTTTTTTCTCTTGCAATCTCCTGCCATACAGCTACTAGGGTAATATTTGAGGTTATAGGTGTATTAAAATCAAAGGCATCACTAGAGCCCTCTAATTTCCAGCATACAAATTGATAACCATCCTTTGTTGGAACCTGAGGTGTTTCTGCCTTAAAGCCATGCTTGATGTTTTGCTGTGAAACTGAACTTCCACCATTCGAATTAAATGTAACGATATATGTATTAGGAATCCATTTTGCATATAAGGTAATATTCCCAGTAACTCCAGTTTCAAAATCATATGGTGATGTAGTTAAAGAATCTATATACCATCCACCAAAGGTATAGCCCGTCTTTGTTGGATCTATAGGCCTTTTAATCTTTTCATGGGATGCAATATCTGTTATAGAAAGTATTCCAGTTCCTCCATTTGTTTCAAAGGATACGGTATATTTATCCAAGGATACCGCATTCCATTTTGCATATAAGGTAATATCCGATAGGATTGGTGTATTAAAATCAAAGGCAAGCGTTAATGCCTCATCCTTATACCAGCCTACAAATATATATCCATCCTTTTTTGGATTCGTTGGTGTTGCTACTAAACCACCATATTCAATATTAACCTGATCGAATACCTCAGTACCTCCATTAGAATTAAAGGAAACACTGAATTTTTCATCAGATAATAAAACCCACTTCGCATATAAGGTTAAGTTTTCATTAATCGGTGAATCAAAATCAAAGGAAATACTTAAAGTACTATCCTTATACCATCCTTGGAATGCATAGCCATCCCTTGTTGGATTTTCTGGCTTAGTAATTTTTGTACCAGCTTCAATATCCGATATTTTATTTACCGTACTTCCACCATTCGAATTAAAGGTTACACTATAATTTTGAGTCCATTTTGCATATAAGGTTAAATCCTCTTGAATCGCTTCATTAAAATCAAATACAGTACTTAAGGTACTATCCTTATACCATCCACCAAAGGTATAGCCCGTCTTTGTTGGATCCTTTGGCTTTGCTATTTTTTCACCACTAGCAATACCAGAAATTTTATTTACAGCACTTCCTCCATTCGAATTAAAGGTTATGCTAAACTTAATTTCTTCAATTTCTGTACTTGTAGTTACATCCCCACCTTGATCATTATTACAGCTAGATAAAAATGCAGCTGAAACTACAGGTATTAATGCCAAAGCGAATAGTTTTTTCTTTTTCATATACATTTCCTCCCTATCTTTTCTTTTTTAAATGATTTGTATTATTTTACCACATTCAAAAATGTAATGAAAGCGATTTTACAAATTAAATGCTTTTATATAACTTTGGTATTAAAGAAAAAAACTACGAATTTTTCATTATTCGTAGCTTTTCATAATAGATACAGAAATATGGTCTTTATCTGGATACATTGTACCAGAATTAATATTGAGCATATTTAATTGCTCTTCTATATATTCCTTATGTACAATGAAGATTCTTTCCTTGGATACTGTATTTAAATGCTGGTATTCACCAGTCACATAATTACATAATCCAAATAGAATAAAGGATC
>JAFPSY010000128.1:0-10782 GCA_017413585.1 Acholeplasmatales bacterium | reverse complement strand
CTAACAGAAAGAGAAAAGCTTGTGATTATTCATAGATTTGGTCTTAATGGAAATACTCCTAAAACATTAGAAGAGATTGCCTCATTAGGTAGTGTTAAGGTGACTAGAGAAAGAGTAAGACAAATTGAGTCTAAGGCACTTGTAAAGCTAAAAAAGAATAAAGAGCTCTTAAAAATGCTTCATGCATATCATAGCTAAATTCAAAAATAGGAATTCACGTGAGGAATTCCTTTTTTTCTCTTTTTCTGTTGCCCATTATTTTATATAATAATGTAAAGGAGGGACACCTCATGAAGAGAAAACAAATTCTTATAATGAATTTAATCATACATTCCCTAGTTGTTATATTAGGTAGTATTGCGATTGCAATTCAGTTTAAAACGACAAGTACAAATAATAGTGTATCCATGGGTGGATGGCATGTATTCCGTTTCTTTACGAATGATGGAAATATATTCTGTATGGTTGTATCCTTAATTACTATGTGTCATATTATCTATTCCTTAGTTAAGGGAGACGATGTATTACCAAAATGGATATATATTCTAAATCTAATGAGTGCGGTATCTGGCTTATTAATCTTCTTTACCGTATTATTCGTTTTATGGCCTACCTTAGGGCCTAGATTATTCGTTGGATATTTAATGGTTGTATTACATGTTGTAAATCCAATTTTAGTCTCTACATCGTTTTTACTTACGATGGATAAGGATACCAAAATATATGAAGGATTTTATGGAATGGTACCAATGCTTGTTTATGGTATTCCTGTAATAACCCTAATTATTACAAAGGTATGGACAGGAAATTTAATACCATATCCATTCCTTCATGTTTATGATAACCCATGGTGGGGAACTATGCTTATGATGATTGGAATGCTATCGTTTTGCTCTATATTAGGAATCATCCTAACTAGATTAACTAAAAGAATGCATTTACTAGAAGCAAGTAAAAAGAAGCTTCTTATTACTTTGATTTCTTTAGGTATATGTTTGCTTTCGGTTACAACTCTAGTCGTTGTTTTGAATATTATGTATTAGGGGTAGATTATGAATGATTTAAAGGAAAGAGAAAAGAAAATTACCCAAACGGGTATTATTGGTATTTTAGCAAATATTGGCCTTGCAACAGGCAAGGCCATTGTTGGCTTAATTGCAGGAGCTGTATCGGTAATATTAGATGCTATTAATAATTTAAGTGATGCAATCTCTAGTGTTATTACCATTATTGGAATTAAATTATCTAAGAAAAAGCCAACGGAAAAGCATCCCTATGGCTTTGGAAGAATTGAATACTTTTCTACTATAATTATTGCAGCCATCATTTTAGCAACAGGTGTAACCTCATGCTATGAGGCAATAGAAAAGATTATTCATCCCTCAGATATTGAATTTTCTTGGGTAACTGCAGTGGTTGTAGGCTCTGCAATAGTTGTAAAAATTGTCTTAGGACTATTTACAAGAGGAAGAGGAAAGAAATATAATTCTGAATCCTTAGTTGCATCTGGTACAGATGCTCTAATGGATTCTTTAATTTCTATCGCTACATTAATTTCTATTGGAGTATCTTTAATTTGGAAGGTGAATATTGATGGATGGATTGGTGCATTCATATCCTTATTCATCATTAAAGCAGGTATTGAAATGCTTCTTGAGGCAGTATCTAACGTCATGGGGGCAAGACCTGATGCAGCCATTACTAAAGCAATCAAAAGGGATGTAAATTCCATTAATGGTGTAAGAGGTGCCTACGATTTGGTATTACATAATTATGGCCCAGATCAGGCAATTGGCTCTATTCATGTAGAAATTGATTCATCGATGAGTGCAGAAGAAATTCATATTTTAACTATGCAAATACAAACCCTAATTATTGAAAAATATCATGTTGTATTAACCGTAGGTATATATGCTATCGATGTTAATGAAACAGATAAATATGAGCAAATTCAAGGTATTGTTAAATCCTTTGAAGGAGCATTAGGATGCCATGGATTTTTTATTGATAATGAAAAGAAATTTATTTCCTTTGATGTTTTAGTTGATTTTACTGTAACGGATAAAGGAAAATTTAAAGCAAATATAGAAAATAAAACAAAAGAAATATTTGAAGGCTATAATGTCAATGTTAATTTAGATTTGAATTATAGTGATTAAATAGAATACCATAGCTTTCTATGGTATTTTTTGAGAAGAAAAGGGAAGTGATTTTTGTGTTTCGACTATTACGTTATATGAAGAAATATTGGTATCTTGCTATATTAGCACCATTATTTATGGTTATAGAGGTAGGAATGGATATGGTCTTAACCATGTACATGCAGCAAATGGTGGACAATGGTATATCTATAGGCTCTATGGAAAATGTAATTAAATATGGCTTAATCATGATTGGTGTATTAATTATTGGTGTAGCTGGTGGTATGCTTGCGAATGTATTTACGAATTTAAGCTGCTATAAATTTGGAAATGATTTAAGAAAGGCAGTATTTTCTAAGATTATGGATTTATCCTTAAATCAATCCGATAAATTTAAAACAGGCTCATTAGTTACAAGAGTTACAAATGATATTACCCAAATACAAAATATGATTGCCATGTGCTTAAGAGGATTAATAAGAGCAGGATCCTTCTTTGTTTTAGGTATTATATTTACTCTTTCAATCTCATTAAGATTTGGTATAGTACTTGCTATAGTATTACCTGTAGAAATCATATTAATGCTCATCTTTATGCGCTTTGTATTCCCTGTATTTAAGCAAATTCAGGAAAGATTAGATAAGGTAAATAGTGTCGTACTTGAAAATGTTACAGGCTCTAGAGTGGTTAAGGCATTTTCAAAAGAGGAATATGAATATAATCGTTTCTATAATGTAAATAATGATTATACAGATAAATTATTATTCGTATCTAAAATAACTGCATTTATATCTCCATTATTAAATCTAATTGTTTATGGTGGACAAATTATTATTTATTATTTAGGTGGTACAGCTATTATTGATGCCTTCCGAAAGAATATAGCACCTGAGCTCATGGTTGGTCAAATCACCCAAGCGGTAACCTATATTTCTATGATTTGTATGTCCTTAATCTTCTTAGGTATGACATTCACGGTTATCGCAAGAGCCTATGCATCTGCATCCCGTATTAATGAGGTATTAGATGCTAAGGTGGAAATTGTAGATGGAGAATTAACCTTAGCTGATGTTAAGGATAGTGATAGAGGAACTGTAGTATTTAATCATGTTTCCTTTGGATATCCTTTAGCGAAGACAAATGTATTAAATGATTTAAGCTTTAAAATCAACAAGGGTGAAACGATCGCTATTGTAGGATCTACAGGATGCGGTAAATCCTCCTTAGTTAATTTGATTGTAAGATTTTATGATACAACAGATGGCTCCATTATGGTTTCTGGCCATAATGTAAAGGAATATAAAAAGGAAGAATTACATAAAATGGTTGCCATATGCTTGCAAAAGGCAGAGCTATTTGCAGGAACAATAGAAGAAAATATTGCCTTTGGTAATATGAATGCAAATAGTGAAGAGGTAAAAAAGGCTGCAAGAATTGCCCAGGCAGAGGAATTCATTTTAACAAAGGACTTAGGATATGATGAGCCTGTTGCGGAAAAGGGTACATCCTTATCTGGTGGACAAAAGCAAAGATTATCTATTGCAAGAGCAATACTTAGAAATCCAGATATATTAATCTTTGATGATTCTACGAGTGCACTTGATTTAGTTACAGAAGCAAAGCTTTATCAAGAAATGAAAAATGAGCTTAAGGATGTAACAAAAATTGTTGTTGCCCAAAGAATTGCTACCGCAAGAAATGCAGATAAAATATTAGTTTTAGATAATGGCGAAATAGAATCCTTTGGTACTCATGAGGAGCTTATGGAAAAATCTATGGTTTATAAGGATATCTATTCTTCACAATTAAAGAGGGAGGATGAGTAAAATGGCTGAAATAAATAACTCCCGAGAAAACATTAAAAATTCAATGAAAAAGCCTGAGGTTGGAAGAGGCCCTGGCGCAAGATATGCAAGAATGAAGGAAAAGCCAAAGAATACTAAGGCAACGATAAAAAGATTAGTAAAGTATTTAATGAATTCTAAGGCTTTAGTTATCCTATTACTTATTGTTGTTATTGGCTATACCGCCGCAAACCTTTATTCGAGCATCTTGATTAAGGATGTTGCCAATTCCTTAGGTGAATATAATAGTGAAACAGGACTATGGAATATAGAGCCCAATATGGATTCCTTCTATTTATCCATTACCTTACTATTAATTACCTATGTCGTATATTGCGTATTATTATATTTTTCTTCCCTATTTGGTGCATTTATTGCAACAAAAACAGTAAGAAAAATGAGAAATGATTTATTTGGTAAAATTGTATATTTACCAATATCCTATCTAGATAGCCATTTCCATGGAGATTTATTATCTAGAATGACGAATGATATCGATAATGTATATAATGCAATATCATCCTCCATTACATCCTTAGTGAGTGGTATATTAACCATCTTAGGATGCTTAGGTATAATGCTATGGCATTCTCCATTATTAACACTTGTATCTATTGCTGTACTCATATTAACCTTATTATTTGCTAAATTCATGTCGAAATATGCAAGACCACTCTTTGTGAAGCAGCAAGCTGTATTAGGTAAATTAAATACAGAAACCGAAGAAATGGTTACTGGATTTAAAACCGTAAAAACCAATAACCATGAATCCTATGCTATAGAAGAATTTGGAAAGCTAAGTGATGAATTTACACATACTGCAATTAAAGCACAAATCTTAGGCTCCTCTATGGGACCAATTATGAATTTCATAGGAAATATTGGTTATTTCTTAATTTGTATCTTTGGTTCTATATTCTTACTTAAAGGAATTGGTGGAACTATTATGGGTGAGGCACTAACGATTGGTATTGTCATTATGTTCTTAACAACAAGTAAGCAATTCACAAGACCAATCAATGAAATTGCTATGCTATATTCCTCCATCATTACTGCAGTAGCAGGTGCGGAAAGAGTATTTAATGTAATGGATGAGGAAATTGAAACCTTCAAGGGTAATACCGAATTTAAGGTAGATGATGTATGTGGTGAAATTGATTTTAAGCATATTTATTTTGGCTATGAGCCAGAAGAAATCGTATTAAAGGATTTCAATATGCATGTTGAGGCGGGCCACAAGGTAGCCCTTGTAGGCGCAACAGGCTCAGGTAAAACGACGATTGTAAATCTATTACTTAGATATTATGACCCAAATAGTGGAGATATTATCATCGATGGAAAGAATTCTTTAGATATCTCTAAAAAGGATTTAAGAGAAGCAATCTCTATAGTACTTCAGGATCCTGTATTATTTAGTGATACTATCGAAAATAATATAAGGTATGCGAAAGAGGATGCAACAGATGAAGAAATAGATCAAGCACTAGCCTTCGCCAATTGTGATTCCTTCATCTCAAAGCTACCAGAAGGCAAGAAGACCATTCTTACTGAGGGTGCAACCAATATAAGCCAAGGACAGCGCCAGCTATTAACCATTGCAAGAGCGGTTCTTGCCAATCCAAAAATCTTAATTCTAGATGAGGCTACCTCATCTGTAGATACAAGAACAGAAAAGAAGATTCAGGATGCAATGGTAAAGCTTATGCAAAATAGAACCTCTATTATCATTGCTCATAGATTATCTACTATTCAGGATGCAAACCGTATTGTAGTATTAGATCATGGTCATGTGGTTGAAGAGGGTACACATAAGGAATTATTAAGCCATGATGGCGTTTATAAAAAGCTATACGATACGCAGTTTAAGGGTTTAAATACTTAATTGGACTACAGATATGGACAAACACCATATCTGTTTTTCATAGAAATACATTTGTTTTTGTGTAAAGGATTTCATATTGAAAAGAGTATATAAAATTGATATACTTAAAGCAAGTTGAAAAAGAGGTGTTTTGAAATGAAATTAGGTCTATTTGGATATGGTACTATAGGTAGAGGAGTATATACCCTAGTAGAGGGATTAGAAAAATCCTATGATGTTACCATAAAGAAGGTATTTGATTTACCAATTAAGAAAGAACAGCTTAAGGAAAAGCTAGTTACAAATATAGAAGATATTATCAACGATGATGAAATTCAATGTGTAGTTGAGGTATTAGGTGGACATGATGTTCCATATGAGGTAATTACAGGCTGCTTAAAAAAGGGTAAAAGTGTAATTACTGCAAACAAGGAGGTTGTATCAAATCACCTTGAGGAATTCATTACTTTAGCACATGAGAATAATTGCTATTTCTGCTTTGAGGCATCTGCAGGTGGAGGAATTCCAGTTTTAAGAACCTTAATTGATAATTTAAAGGTTAATGAGGTTAATGATATCTTTGCTATATTAAATGGAACAACAAATTACATTTTAACTCGTATGGATGAGGATAACCTATCCTTTGATGATGCGTTATTCCTAGCAAAGAAGAATGGCTTTGCAGAGGCTAACCCTACTGCAGATTTAGAGGGCTTAGATATTGTAAGAAAGATTAATATTATTTCTTCCTTAGCATTTAAGGGTAATATCAAGAATGAAGATATTTATCATTATGGTATTACAGGAGTAAATAAGGAAATCCTAGATATTATTAAGAAGGAAGGCTATGCATTAAAATTTGTTGCATCCTCATCTAAAAATGATGAGAATGAAGCCTTTATTCGAGTAGAGCCTACTATGGTTCCATTAAATCATCCATTCGCAGCTGTAAAGAATGAATTTAATGCTGTATTATTCACAGGCTCTACGAATGGTGATTTAATGTTTTATGGTAAGGGCGCAGGATCTATTCCTACCGCTACAGCAATTGTAGCTGATTTAGTTTCTATTTTAGAGAATAGAGCCTATATCGATTATAAGAATCAAAATGATTTAAAGGTAAATCAAAATAAGAGAAATCCATTCAAATATTTCATCTTTGCTAGTGATGGATCTTATGTAATTAAAGAAGAAGTAAGCGATGAGGAATTACTAGCTGCAAGCTTCTATGCAAGAGTAATTTAATAGACAAAATCATACTTTTTTCGAAAAAACGATACTATTTTTTAGATATCGCTTTTTTTCTTTATTTGGCTTTAAAATGTGTGTTATAATTTAAGTATGCAAAAACGCTTGCACAAATCGGTAAAACCGATACATAAAAAGGAGGACATATGAAAAAATTATTTTCTATTTTTTTCTTGTCAGTCTTAGCCTTTTTGGCTTTCCTAGGAATTGGACTTAGTGGAGGAAGCTTCATGAACGTCTATGCCGATGGAGAAGAACCCCAGGGTGTAGTATTCCACTACACTAGAGCGGATGAGGATTATTCCACATATAACGCTTTATGGGTTTGGCCAAAGGGTGGAGATGGACATGAATACGTCTTAAGTGAAACCGATAGCTACGGTAGATTCGTAAAAGTCGATATGAACCTTAAGGGTGTAGCTTCAGTTGGATTTATTGTTAAGAAGCAGGGTTCTTGGGATTACAAGGACGCTGGCGGAAACGACCGCTATGCAGATTTCGCAGTTCTTAACTTAGATGCTGAAGGATATTATCATGTATATTTAGTTGGAGGAGATGTTAATATTTATACTTCAGGTGATTTAGCTATTTCAGATGGTATTTCTAATTTCTCCGTTGATTTACTTGACGGTGTATATTACCTATCATTCTTATTAACTACAAAGTGTACAACTTGGAAAATCACAAAGAATGGTACTCTTGTTGTTGATTCAACAAGTGCACTTACTGATGAAAATTTCATTTCATCTGCCGACGACATTTTAAAGAAGGCAACCTATAAGCTAGGTACAGAAATGCCAAGCTTCGAGGATCTTCTTACTCTTACTGTTGACTTCCCTGATGAGAAGACATTAACACAGAATGCAAATATGGCATCTTTATATAATACAGATGCATTTGTTGAAAACTATACATATGATGGTGAGTTAGGTGCTATTTATTCAGCAGCATCTACTACATTCCGTGTATGGACTCCATTATCTACTACTATGAAGGTTAGAGTATATGATAATGGTACTCCTGTTGAAGTTGATGCAGAAAAGGGTAATGATACTTATACTGAATACGATATGAATCGTGGAGAGAAGGGTACTTGGGAAGCTACAGTACCTGGCGATTTAGATGGTAAGTATTATACTTATGTAGTTACAAACTATAAGTATACAGATAGAGAAATTGTTGACCCATATGCAAAGTCTACTGGTGTTAATGGTAGAAGAGGTATGGTAGTTAATTTCGATAAGGTTAACCAAGAGGTTGGTTGGGATTCCTTCAATATTAATGAATATAATCCAACAAACCTTACTGTATATGAAACACACATTGCTGATTTAACATCTTCATCTACATGGGGTGGAGATGCTTCCTTAGCAAAGACATATAAGGGATTCTATCAGGAGGGTACAACATACACTGCTGATGGTAAGACAGTTAAGACAGGCTTCGATCATATTAAGGAGCTTGGTGTAAATGCTGTTCAAATCATTCCTATTTTTGATTCTGATAATGATGAAGTTAATCGTACATTTAACTGGGGCTATAACCCATTAAATTACAATGCATTAGATGGTTCTTATTCTACAAATCCATATGATGGATATGAAAAGATTCGTGAATTCAAGACATTAGTTAAGAATTATACATCTTCAGGTATCAATATCATCATGGACGTTGTATACAACCATATGATGTATGCAGAAGGCTCTAATTTTGATGTATTAATGCCTTACTATTATTTCAGATATAATTCTACAGGTATGCTATCTAACGGTTCTGGATGTGGTAATGAAACTGCATCGAATATGCCAATGTTCCGTAAATTCATGATTGATTCTACTGAATTCTGGGCTAAGGAATACAAGCTTGGTGGATTCCGTTTCGACTTAATGGGCTTACATGATCTAGAAACAATGAATAAGCTAAGTGAGAACCTACATGACAATGTAAGTGAATATGTAGTTGTATATGGCGAGCCTTGGGCTGGTGGTACACCTGCTTATGACACAAACTTACTTGCATACCAGTCAAATATCTTACAGTATACAGAATATGGATGCTTCAATGATAAGATTAGAGATGCCTTAATTAAGGGTGGTTTATCTAGCGATAGCGCAAAGGGCTGGGTAACTGGTGGTGTTTCTTATTCTCAGGTTACTGCAATTAAGGATCAAACTACCTTTGAAAAGGCAGTAGATAGATTAGAAATCTATATTAAGAAGAATGGTGAATATATTAGAGTTAATAAGGAAGACGGTTATGTAACTGGTAAGATTTATTTCCAGAAGCAATCCTCTGTATTAAACGCTAATGAGCTTAAGGAGCTTGCAAATGGTATTTCAGGCTTCATTAGGGTATCACCAGAATGCAATAAGCCATGGCAGACATTAACTTATGTAACTTGCCATGATAATTACACTTTAGTTGACCGTATTGCTGCAGCTGGTATTACGGATAAGGAATTAGCTAAGAAGATGGCAATGCTTGCAAACTCTATTGTATTTACATCTCAGGGTATTTCCTTCATGCTAGCTGGTGAGGAATTCTTAAGAACTAAGGGCGGAGATAAGAACTCTTATTCATCCTCCTATAAGGTAAATGAATTAGATTACGCTTTAAAGGTTACAAACTATGATATGTTTGAGAACTATCAGAAGCTAATTGCCCTAAAGCAAAAGGATGGCTTATTTGGTCAAACAACTGTTGAAGCTTGCAAGGACATCAAGGATAAATTATTTATTGCTGAAGATACATCTATGATTTCTTATAAGATTAGATGTACTGAGAATGGCAAGCTTATGGAATACTATGTAATCCATGTAAATGGCTTAGGCGAGGATAAGGATCATGTTGTTGATTTAAGCGGTTATTCCTTATATCTAGATACTTTAAATACTGGCGTTGAATTATCTGATAGCTATCAGGTACAGCATTATCAAACTATTGTTGCATACCGTGAGGCTGACCTTTCTCAGGCTGATATTTCAACTGAGCAGGCTAAGGCTGGTGCAGTAGTTACAGATACATTCAATAAGGCTAAGGAGAAGAATTCATCTGCAACATTCTTTGTTGGTCAAACTAAGATTGAATTCAACAATGCAGCTGTAGGCGAAATCGCTGGTAAGGATGTTAAGCTTTATGTAAATAAGACTACTCCAAATGTTGATGGTGCAGCTTACGTTCTAGAGCTTGAGCTTGAGGGTGCTACATTCTCTACAGGTGAAGCAAAGGTATCCTTCAAGTATGATGTACCAGAAGGACAGAGCGTTAAGGTATACTACATCAATGAAAATGGTGCAAAGGTAGATGTAAATGCTACATATGAAAATGGCAAGATTACATTTACTACAACTCACTTCAGTACTTATGCAGTATTCCTTGAGGCCTCACCTCAGGGTGGATTACCTGCAGGCGCAATCGTTGCAATCATTATTGGTTCTATTACATTATTAGCTGTTGCAGGCTTCTGTGTATACTATTTCTTACTACGTAAGAGAAGCGCATAAAATTTAATGAACTCGATTAGGCTCTATCGCAAGATGGAGCTTTTTCTTTTTTAATACCCAACATACCAACCAAATAATTTATGGATGCCAAATAGTACTGTTTTCTTTAAATTTAATAACTTTTATTGTATAATAAAACCTGATATGGAGTGATATTTATGAATCTAAAGAATTTTATTACCTTT
>JAFPSY010000127.1:0-9140 GCA_017413585.1 Acholeplasmatales bacterium | reverse complement strand
GGAGCTCTATATCCACCTACACCAAAGCCTAAATAATTCATTGCTTCCTTTACAGGGATTGGATTTACCTCAATGAATAAGTCATTAATTAATGGTAATAAATCCATTTGAATTTTATTTGCTTCCTTATATTTTTCCTCTAAGCATAATGCACATAGCTTAGCTGTTTGCTTAGGAGCAATATTGGCTAAAACAGAAATTACACCCTCTGCACCAATAGACATCATTGGTACAATAATATCATCATTTCCACTTAGCATATGGAAATCCTTAGAAAGTAAACGAGATACCTTAGCCGCATAGCTCATATTACCTGATGCTTCCTTAATACCCCAAATATTAGGGTGCTTAGATAAAACCTCTAGGGCATGTAAGCTCATAGACATACCTGTTCTACCTGGCACATTATACATAATTACTGGGCATACAGATGCATCAGCAACCATAGTAAAATGCTTAATTAAGCCGGATTCATTTGTCTTATTATAATATGGTGTAATAACAAGTACAAAATCCGCTCCAAGCATAGAATACTTCTTGGACATTCTTACAGCCTTTTCTGTTTCATTAGAACCAGAGCCTACAATTAATGGTACTCTCTTATTTACTCTTTTTACAGAGAATTCAACCATTTCTGCTTCCTCTTCAAAGGTTAGGGTTGATGATTCTCCTGTTGTACCTAAAATGACAATTCCTCCAGAATTATTATCGCAGTGGTAATCTAATAATTTACCAAGCTTATCAAAATCAACATCCCCATTTTCCTTAAATGGTGTTACAAGTGCTACAATACTTCCCTTTAATTCCATAATTTATTCCTCCTCATTAAAGTCACATTCAAAGATTTCCTTTGCTCCTCCTGTGACATATATTATACCTTTCTTCGTTATTTCTACCTTTATGCTATCCATATCTACATGGCAGCAAACATTTGTTTTTGTAAGCCCAAGCTTTTGCGCTGCAACAGCACTAGCTGCACAACCATCCCCTGAGGCTTTCGTAAAGCCTATTCTTCTTTCATAGGTTTTAACCTTTATATTTTCCTTATCCTCTACTAGAACAAAATCAACATTTGTCTTTTTTGTAAATAAAGGATAATTGGATATTTCTTCTGCATATTCTAATATTGGTGAAAAGAAATCATCCACAAAGATTACTGTATGTATATCACTTAGGAATAAGGAATAGATTGTTACAAATCGATCCCTAATTCTTATCGTTCTACCAAAGCAATTTAATTCGTCATCTACACCAATCATAGAATTATTAAATATTGGCTTTGCAAGCTCAAGCCTTGTGCTAAATGGATTTTCCTTTAAAAGCTCAACCGTTATTCTTCCAATACCTGTAATGACATCTATTTTATTCTTTTTAAATAGATTATGGCTATGGCAATATTTTGCAAAGCATCTTAAGCCATTGCCACTCATAGGCATTCTAGAGCCATCCGGATTATAGCATATCATTTCTAAAGGATTTTCCTTGATGAGAAGTAGGCCATCCGCACCAACGCCTAAGTGCCTATCCAATAATTTTATAGCAAGATTTCCATAATCCATAACAAATGGATCAAAGGGAATTATTATAAAATCATTCCCTGATGCATGTAATTTTGTTACATGAATCATATTTACACTTCCCTTTCAATTAATTCATCTAAGGTTTGTCTTCTTACGGCTAAATAATCCTTACCATCCTCAACAAATACAACGGCTGGAGTTAGAGCCTTATTATAATTTGAGCTCATAGAATATCCATAGGCTCCAGTTGTATAGGTGATTAATAAATCACCGCTTGATGCCTTTGGAAGCCTTGCCCCCTCAATAATTAAATCTCCACTTTCACAGCATTTACCTGCAATGGTTACAACCTCTGTCTTTTCTTCATTTTCCTTTCCAACAATATCGCAATCATATTTTGCTTGATATAGTGCTGGACGAATATTATCCGTCATACCACCATCAATGAAATAATATTCCTTGTTTGGTGTTTTCTTCATAAAGCCAATAGTATATAAAGTATATCCTGCTTCAGCAACTATAGATCTACCTGGCTCTATACATAGCTTTTCAATTTTTATATTGTTTTTCTTTAATGCTTCCTCAGCAACCTGAATTAAGGTTTTCGATACAATATCAAATGGAATAGGCTTATCCTCATTTGTATAATGTACGGCAAAGCCTCCACCAATATTTAATACAAGTGGGAAATCGAATTTCTTTGTTATAGCAAGTAGCTTTTCTAAAGCTGCCTTAAAGGCATTTAAATCAAAGATTTGAGATCCAATATGAGAATGGAAGCCTTTAAATTTAATTAAAGAATTCTTCTTGATTACCTCAAGCATTTCTTTGTAATCCTCTGAATTATATAATACTCCAAATTTTGAATCTACATGAGATGTGACGATGAATTTATGCGTATGAGCCTCTACTCCTACATTCATACGAATTAGAATATTGACACCTTTAGATAATTTCTTTGTAAGTTCATCAATGGCATATAATTCCATTAAATTATCTACAACAATCATGCCAATACCACAAGATATAGCATATTCTAATTCCTCTATTGTTTTATTATTTCCATGGAAATAAATTCTATCCTTTGGAAAATCTACCTTTAATGCAGTATATAATTCACCTAAGGAAACAACATCTAGGCTCATGCCTTCCTCTTTTGCAATTCTTAAGGCCTCCTTTACGGAGAATGCCTTAGATGCAAATAATACTTCTGTTTCAAATTCATTCGATTTGAAATATTTTAAATAGCCTTCCATATTTCTTTTTAAATGTGCTACATCATAGATATATAATGGTGTACCATATTTTTCTTTTAAATATTTAACATCTACCTTTGAAATCTCCATAAAATCCTCCTAAAAATATAAACAAAAAAGAGCGCTAGGCGCTCAATTGTGATAGAATTCAAAATTTTTTATTAGCGCCTCTGCAAAATTGCAGGAGTGATATAGGTATTCCCTATATCCCCATAGTCTATAAATGCCTTTATAGCTATTCGGCAGTGGTTACCTTTCCTATACCTCCTAAGGTGCCCCTTCCGTATAGTACTCTGATACACTGCTACCTCTAATTATTTATTTGAAAATATTGTAACATAAGAATTTAAGATTTTCAACATAACTTATCTAAATTTATTTTGAAAGCCTTTTATTTACAATCTGGAACTTCTTTTGTTGAAATATAGAAGAATGCGGAAGCACCAGGACCAACATGCGCTCCAACAACAGGTGAAATCTGGTTGATTTCACAATCCATTGGAAGTAAATCCTTTAGGTATTCCTTCATTGTTTCTACATTCTTTATTTCTGTTGAATAACCAAATTCAAAAGGATATTCCTTATTGATTGGTAATTCCTTAATGCAATCATTAATTTTCATAAATGCATGCTTTAAGCCACGCTGCTTTGAAATTGGAGTAAGCTTACCTGTTCTATCAAGCTCAATTACAGGCTTTAGCTGTAATATATTACCAACGGTTGCTGAAAAACGAGATAATCTACCTCCACGATATAAATATTCTAGTGTATCTGGAACAGAATAGAAATTGATATGCTTAACCATATAATGAATATCATCTATGACATCCTTAATGGTTTCATATTCATGACTTATCAATCTAAGAATCATTACCTTAACTGATCCTAAGGCAGTATGAGAATCCTCTACATAAATTTCTTCATTTTCTAAAGAATCCTTTGCGATTAAAGCACTATTATAAGTACCACTTAAAACACTAGAAATAGGAAGCACAACAGGAATATAGCCATCCTTAAGAACATCCTTCATCGCATTTTCAAATGCGACAGGTGTAACCATAGATGTCTTTATTGGATTATTTGCCTTGAAATGGCTTTTTACCTGCTGTAATAAGCCTTCCTTCTTTTCCTCTTCAAATACCATTTTATAGAATTCATCGGTAGTAATATCGATTCCATCTAAATAATCTTTCCCTTTATAGGATAAAGTTAAAGGTAAGACCACAACGCCAAGCTTCTTTGCATCTTCTTGGGAGATTCCAGAAGAGGAATCGGTGATGACTCTAAACTTTACCATAATTTTTCCCCTTTTACCAATATTTTTCGGTTTTAAGGCTTCTGCTTAATAGGTTATGTAAGGCTTCCTTAGCGGATAGCTTTCCTTCAACAACCTTAAATGCTTCGTCAATAATTGGTAGCTCTAAATTATATTTAATACCAATTTCATGTCCTGCATGAATGGCACGGACGCCCTCAACCGACTGTACGATTGAGCCCATAGCCATATCCACAGACATACCTCTACCGATTTTTAATCCACATTGGAAATTTCTTGAATTCATACTTGATGCAGTAACAATTAAATCTCCAATGCCAGATAAACCATAAACGGTTTCCATCTTACCGCCTAAGGCAAGTACAATAGAAACAATTTCTTTAATACCTCTTGTGATGAGCATAGCTCTTGCGTTTTCTCCAAGTCCCATACCAGATGCAACTCCAGAAACAATCGCAATGGCGTTTTTCATTGCACCACCAGCCTCAACACCAATGACATCATCCGATGTATATACTCTCATATATTTTTCATTAGAGAATAGCTTTTGTACAAAGGAGGCTAATTCTAAATCCTTAGATGCAGCAACAAGCGCAGTTGCCTTTCTTAGGATAACCTCCTCCGCATGAGATGGGCCGGATAACGCAACATAGCCCTTTAAATATTTTTCATCAATTTCTTCTTCTACAATCTCTGAAACTCTTAAGGAGGTTTCAGGCTCAATACCCTTACTTACATTGATGAATAGAGTTTTTCTTTTTAATAATGTATTCGATTCCTTTAATACCATACGCATTGCCTTTGTAGGTACGCATAGTACTACGACATCAGAAAAATCCAAGGTTTCCTCTAAGGATAATGTCGCACGAATGGTTTGAGGAATGGACATTCCAAAGAATGGATGTACATGCTCTTCATTGATTTTATCAATAAAATCAGGATTGATATCACGGATAACGACCAAATTGCCATTATCTGTTAATGTCTGTGCTAAGGTTGTACCCCAAGCACCTCCACCTAAAATGGAAACATTCATAATTAGTCCCTCTTTCTTAATTCAATTTTAATTGGGGTTGCGAAGAAATCAAAATTCTTACGAATTTGGTTTTCCAAATATCTCTTATAAGAGAAATGTAAGAATTTTGGATCATTTACAAATAAGCTAAAGGTAGGTGGCTCAACACCAACCTGAGATCCATAATATACCTTAAGCTTTCCACCATTAAATTCGCTTGGTGGGAACATCTGTACAGCATCAATGATGACATCATTGAATACAGAGGTTTGAATTCTTCTATGATATGCATCATAGGCCTGATTAATGGCTGGGAATAGAGTTTGTACTCTCTTGTTTTCCTTTGCAGATAGGAAAACAATAGGTGCATGGTCTAAATATTTATAATAGCCACGAATATCATCAATCCATTTTTGCATAGTCTTAGAATCCTTTTCAACAAGATCCCACTTATTTACTACAATAATACAAGGCTTATTGTATTCCTCAATATATTGACCTACGTGTAGGTCCTGTTCGATTATGCCTGTTCCGGCATCTAAAAGCAACAATACAACATCACTTCTACCGATTGCATCTACACTACGAATAACGGAATATTTTTCAATGTTTTCGTATACCTTACCTCTTTTTCTTAAGCCTGCAGTATCGATAGCTACATATTCCTTATCGTATGCTTTAAAGCGTGTATCAATAGAGTCTCTAGTTGTACCCTCAATTGGAGATACAATAACTCTATTGTCATTTAATAATGCATTCGTCAAAGAGGATTTACCAACATTTGGTCTACCAATCATACAAAAATGAATGGCATCATCCTTCTCCTCCATAGTCTTCTTTGGTAAGGATTCTAATACCTGATCTAATAGGTTACCTGTACCAATACCATGGCTTGAGGATACAGGAATTGGCTCACCAAGACCCAATGCGTAAAAGTCGTAGATATTCTCTCTAAATTTCTGGTCATCTACCTTATTTACAGCTAAAATGACCGGCTTATTTGTTCTATAGAGAAGCTTTGCAATATATGTATCATCATCTGTAACTCCGCTACGACAATCAACCACAAAAATAATGACATCCGCTTCCTCCATTGCGATTTCAGCTTGTGCCTTTATTTCTGTTAAAAAGGGAGCATCTCCAAGTTCAATGCCCCCTGTATCAATCAAGAAAAATTCCTTTGAAAGCCAGGATGCCTTAGAATAAATTCTGTCCCTCGTAACACCTGGTTGATCATCAGTAATGGATAATCTAGTACCAATGATACGATTAAATAATGTAGATTTACCAACGTTTGGTCTACCTACAATCGCTACCTTAGGTAACATAGTATTCACCACCAATTTTAATAAATTATTTTACTTTTTTAATTCGTCAGCTACAACATCACCAATGGTTGTAGTAGCCTCTTCTGTTTTCATATGCTTTGCATATTCCTTTTCGAATTCAGCTCTTTTTACTCTCTTAATAGATAATCTAAGCTTCCATTCCTTAGGGTTAATTTCAATAACCTCTGCAGTTTCCTTATCTCCTACATTGAAGTATTTTGTTAAATCATCAATTCTTTCTGTAGAAGCCTCAGAAATAGGTACAAAGCCATCAACGCCAAAGGCACTAACTCTTAAGCCCTTTGGAACGATTTCGTTAACTGTAATTTCAACCTTATCGCCTACACTTGCAGTTACATCCTTCCAAGGATTATCCATTAAAGCCTTTCTTGATAAGGCAATTCTTTCCTTCTCAGCATCGATAGAAAGGATAGCAACCTTAACCTCATCACCAATCTTAACGTAGCTTGCATAATTGTCATTAGGGTTATGAGAATATTCACTTCTATGTAATAGGCCCTTAACCTTAGGGGCAACCTCAATTAATAATCCTGCAGGAAGCTTGTTAGAAACCTTACCAGTGATTTCCTCACCTACTGTATGAGCCTCAGCGAATAATTCAAAATTTGATTTTACTAAAGCCTTTCTTGATAATTCAAGCTTGTTGTTTTCCTTAGTTAATACCTTAACCTCAATTTCATCACCTACAGAAAGTTCCTTAGTGATATCGATGAAATCATGGCTAACCTCAGAAACCTTAAGTAAGCCTGTAATATATTCAAATTTAACTAAAGCACCATATTTTTCAACCTTGATGATTTTACCCTTTAATACATCACCAACGTTGATCTTTTCGTATTCAGCTAAACGATTCTTCTGGTATTCCTCTTGTTCAACTACCTTACGAGATACAACAAGCTTCTTTCTTGACTCATCTACCTCAATAATCTTAACCTCTAGAGTCTCGCCAACCTTTGCAGAGCCTGCTAAGGATTTAGGTAAGAATGCCTGTACTCCATTATATTTACAAACGAAGCCAGCATTATTTTGAGCCTCAGATTGAACAGTAACCTTGATTAAGGAATCCTCATCCTTTAAGCCATCAAAAGCCTTAAATTCTTCATCAGCTAGCTGATTTAGGTGAGATAAATAGATATGCTCCTCAGATACAGATGTAACAGTAGCCTCAATGGTATCTCCAACCTTAACTAAGTCCTTAAAGGATTCAACATTCTTATCCTTAGTAAAGTGGTCAAGATGCATAATACCTTCTGTAAATTGACCTAAGGAAATTGCAATTGTCTTATCATCAATGATGGAAACAATTTCACCAGTTACCTTATCTCCCTTTTTAATTTTCTTTTCAAAGCTTTCTTCCAATAAGCTTGCGAAATCTTTATTTTCCATTTTTATTCAACCTCTCATTAATTAGTCTTAAAATTTCTTGACAAACCTCATCGATTGTCATATTTGTTGTATCAACTAAGATTGCATCGTCTGCCTTCTTTAAAGGAGCGATAGCTCTATGTGAATCCTTATAATCTCTTGCCTTGATTTCCTCTAGGATTGTATTGTAATCGGATTCAACACCTAAGGTAACATTTTCCTTACATCTTCTTTTCGCTCTTTCCTCAGGAGTTGCTGTCAAGAATACCTTTAAATCCGCATCAGGGAATACAACAGTACCGATGTCTCTTCCATCCATTAGGATGTTACCATAATTTCTACATCCTCTTTGGAAATCCACCATCTTATCTCTTACTGCCTTAACCCTAGAAACCGCTGAAGCATTATTTGTAACTTCAGATGTACGAATAAACCCGCTCACATCCTCGCCATTTAAGAATACCTTTCCATCCTTATAAACGACATCAATTTCATCGATGAAGGAATATTCGTTTTCATTTTCTACATCAATTTTTCTTTTCAACGCCTCAAGTGTAACTGCACGGTACATTGCTCCAGTATCAATATGTGTAAAGCCAAGCTTACTACATACTAGCTTTGATATGGAGGATTTTCCACTACCTGCAGGACCATCAATGGCAACAACAAAATTTTTCATATTAAAGCCCAACCCTCTACTTGTACTATTTTATCACAAAATAATCTATTTTGTAAATGCTACAGACTATATAATTTCTTTATTTCATGAGGTTTTAAAGGTCTATATTCTCCAACCCCAAGTCCATCTAAGGTAACCCCACCAAAGGATACCCTCTTAAGCTTTTTCACCTCAAAGCCTACCGTCTCACACATTTTTCTTACCTGACGGTTTCTACCCTCTGTAATGGTTATTGTTAAAAGTGAGGAATCATTTTTACGATTGAGCTCAAGTATTTCCACCTTAGCTCTTTTCGTCATTACTCCATCTATTAAAACACCCTTAATGAGCTTTGTAACTGCAGGCTGATCAATGATTCCACTAACTCTTACCTGATATTCCTTTTCTACTTCCTTTTGGCTTCTTGTAAGCCTATAGGATAATTCACCATCATTGGTTAAAAGTAATACTCCTGAGGTATCATAATCTAATCTACCAACAGGGAATACTCTCGTTTTCTTTGTTTCTGGATCTAGTAAATCCATAACCGTTCTTCTACCTAAGGTATCACTTACTGTAGTTAAATAGCCTGTAGGCTTATTTAATACATAATATACATGCTCTTGCTTAAATAAGACCTTGCCATCTACCTCAATGACGTCCTTTTTAGAAACCTTAGTACCAAGCTCTGTAACGACATT
>JAFPSY010000126.1:0-6125 GCA_017413585.1 Acholeplasmatales bacterium | reverse complement strand
TATTTCTTATGTAAAGAAAACAAAAAAGCCAGTTGTTTTTGCAACTACTGGCTATAGTGATATAGAATTAGCAAAGATTCAAGAATTATCCAAAGAAGCTCCAGTGCTTCGTAGTGCAAACTTTAGCTTAGGTGTAATTCTATTAAATCGTTTAGTTAAGGAGGTTACTCCAATATTAAAGGATTCCTTTGATATTGAGGTAGTAGAAGCACACCATAATAAGAAGGTGGATTCTCCATCTGGTACAGCTAAAATGCTATTAAAATCCATTACAGACGAAACAGGCTATACCGTTCAGGCTGGAAGAGATGGCTATTCTCCAAGAAGCAAGAACGAGGTTGGCATCCACTCCCTTCGTGGAGGAACTATTGTTGGGGAGCATGAGGTTTTATATTGTGGTGAGGATGAAATTATTTCCTTAAAGCATTCTGCACACTCCAAAAAGATTTTTGCAGTAGGTGCAATTAAGGCTGCAAAATGGCTTTTAAATAAAGAGCCTGGCTACTATGATATGGAAGATGTTTTATTTGGAAAATAAATCTAAATTACGCTCAAATTTATGAGCGTAATTTTAATGTTTAAGGAAGAATAGTAAAAAGAAAAACATCATTAAGCAAGTGTACGTATTTTAGAAACACTCGTTTTAAAATTACGTACAGAAAATGTTTTCACGCGTTGAAAACATATGTAAATAAGCGTATAATACAAGTAATTTATATTTATAACCTAGGAGAGATGTGTATGAAGACATATAATGTTGGAATTTTAGGCGCAACTGGAGCAGTTGGTCGCGAAATGTTAAAGGTTTTAGAAGAAAGAAATTTCCCTGTTAATGAATTAAGATTATTAGCAAGTGAAAGAAGCGTTGGTAAAAAGGTTACCTTTAGGGGCGAGGAAATTGAAATCAAGCTTGCATGCCACGAGGCATTTAACGGTCTTGATATCGTACTTGGTGCTGCATCTAATGCCGTAGCAAAGGAATTCAAGGATGATATTGTTAAGGCTGGTGCTGTATTCATTGATAATTCAAGTGCCTTCCGTCAGGATAGCGATGTACCACTTGTTGTTCCTGAAATTAATGGTGATGATGTATTTAAAAACAAGGGTGTTATTTCTAACCCTAACTGTTCTACCATTATTACATTAATGGCTGTAAAGGGTATTAATAAGCTTTCTAAAATCCAGGCTATGAATGCTTGTACATATCAGGCTACATCTGGTGCAGGTGCAGCAGGTCCTGTTGAATTAATGGAGCAAATGGAAGAATTAGATAAGGAATATAAGGAAACAGGATTAGTTCCTAATAAGGGTAATGTTGAAGCAAAGGTATTCGCATACCAAATTGCTGGTAATGTTATTCCTATGATTGGTTCATTAAAGGATAATGGCTATACAACTGAGGAAATGAAGATGCAAAATGAAGGTAGAAAAATCATGCATCTACCTGATTTAAAGGTTACATGTACTTGTGTACGTGTACCTGTTGTAAGAAGCCATTCTATCGCAGTTACTGTATATACAGAGGATGTATTAAGTGTAGAAGAGGTAAAGGAACAAATTGCTAAGGAGCAGAATGTTAAATTATATGACGATCCTGCAAACGCAATTTACCCAATGCCTATTGTTACATCGGATCAGGATATTACCTATGTTGGTAGAATTCGTAAGGATTTAATCCATGAGAATGGTATTACATTATTCTGCTGTGGAGATCAGGTAAGAAAGGGTGCCGCAACGAATGCAGTTCAAATCGCATTAAAGCTTGTTGGCTTAGATTTTTAGGAGGATTATATGCTAGCAGTTACAAAATTCGGAGGAAGCTCACTTTCCAACGCTACTCAATTTTCAAAGGTAAAGAATATCGTTTTATCTGACCCAAAAAGACAAATTGTTGTATGTAGCGCACTTGGAAAAAGAGATAAATCAGATACAAAAATCACAGATTTATTATATATCCTTCATGCACATTTAAAATTTTCAGTTCCATACCAGGATATTTGGACTATGCTATATGATAGATTTACAGGAGTTCAAAACGAGCTTGGAATTGATTATGATATCAAAAGTGATTTAGATGCTTTAAAGAATGAATTAAATAAATCTATTTCTGAAGAATATTTAGTATCTAGAGGAGAATATTTAACCTCTAAGCTAATGGCAGCTTATTTAGGCTATCATTGGGTAGATGCTAAGGATTTATTAAGATATAACTATGATGGAAAACTAGATGAGCAATTAACAGAAAGAAATGTTAATCTTGCCTTCTCTAAATATGGAAAAATTGTCGTACCAGGCTTTTATGGTGCATACCCTAATGGCTCTGTAAAGCTATTAAGTAGAGGTGGATCTGATGTTACAGGTGCCATTTTAGCTAAGGCTTTAAATGCGACAGTATATGAAAACTGGACAGACGTTTCAGGTGTATTATCTGCTGACCCTAGATTAGTTAAATCCCCTAAGGCAATCAAAGAGATTACCTATGCGGAATTAAGAGAATTATCCTATATGGGTGCATCCGTATTACATGAAGAGACTGTATTCCCTGTTCAGCAATTAAATATTCCAATCAATCTAAGAAATACAAATGAGCCTGATAATCCAGGTACAATCATTCGTGAGGTTTGTGAAGATACAACACAAACCGTTACTGGTATTGCAGGAAAGAAGGATTTCTGTGCATTTAATATCTTCAAGGACCATATGTCTAATGAGGTAGGCTTCATGGCAAAGACCTTAGATATCTTCAAGGGCTATGAGGTATCTATTGAGCACGTTCCATCTGGAATTGATTCCTTCTCTGTAGTTGTTCCATATTCTCAGGTTGAAAAATGCCAGTATGAGCTTGCGACAGACCTAAAGAAGGAGCTTGGTGCCGATGTAACCTTCGAGAAAGACTTAGCCCTAGTTGCAGTCGTAGGTAGAAATATGGCAAAGCGTGCTGGTATTTGTGGTAAGATCTTCCAAGCCCTAGGTAACGAAAAGGTTAATGTAAGATTACTTGCCCAAGGACCTGCAGAATTAAATATCATCATTGGTGTTGCTGCAAGTGATTATGAAAAAACAATTGCCTTACTATATGATGCATTAATAAAATAGTATTTAATGAGAAAAGAAAATCAAATTTTATACGCATGTAAGGTTGATTTTCTTTTTTTTCTTGAATTTAAAAGGAATGCTAATTATAATTGTTGTGAAAGAAGGAGATTCGTATGTTATTTATAAGAAAAAATAAATATGTTTTAGCTATGATACTCGGAATAGTTTCAATGGCATTAATGTTTCCAAGTATTACAAATATGATTAAAAACATGAAGGATACTGCGGCTTCGGGCTATGATATTTCGGTACAAATTGTATTGGTTTTAATCGAATACATCTGTATTTTTTTATCAGAATTAATATTTATAATTATTGGGGCAAGAAGAATGATGGATAAGATATTATTCTTATGTGCTTTGATATTATATTATGCATCCGAAATTGCAATCTATGGTTATCAAGCATTCGGTCAAGGGAATTATTCATCAATTTATAATATATTGATTTCTATACTTTGTATTGTTGCTGTATTTGTATCCTTAGCAAACAGAAGATTTGTTATTTCTAGTGTTGTGTTATTTTTAATCGATGCGGCTTTCGCTTTATCAGGCACATTTACAGGTTCTACAGTAAGCTTAAGCTCATTAATATTAATTGTATTATTAACTTTCTTCGTATTACTTTATAATAGTAATGTAGATGATGTAAGTTACGATACCTATAGCTAATAAAAATGCTTTGGAGATTTCCAAAGCTTTTTTTATGCAAAAAAAATAGAGCCCTAAAGCTCTATTCATCCTTCTTTTTGGATACCATATCCTTAAATTTATTTAAATCCTCTAGGAATTCAAATCTTGCAATGAAGAATTCATTTCCCATATCTGAAGCTAATGCCTCATCCATTCTACCATGCATTTGAATGAATGGATATTCCTTCTTAATATCCTCATAGGAATATTTGTATTCAAAGCGATCACGTCTACCATAGAATACACAATAATATTTAGGATAATCCATATTTACATTTCTAATTTCATCATAACAAATGATATCAGCCCAAATTTGATATGTATCTAGGGATTGACCAAAGTTGATGATATCAGGAGTAAATCCTCCAGGTGGACGCATGTTCACCTCTAAGGCTACGATATCTCCAGCCTTACCAAGTCCATGCTTATCACATCTTAAGCGGAAGAACTCTAAGTGGAAATAACGGCTCTTAATATTAAATGCCTTTAATACCTTTTGTCCAACCTCTTTGATATCTTGTGGAACCTCCTTATTTACGTAATAGGAGCATTCTAGATTTTGATTAACAATATCCATAATGGATGGTGGGAAGATTTCATTATCACAGAATACTACATTAGAATTTGAATCACATACTCCATCGAAAGAAGTAATATCACCAGTGATAAATTCCTCCATAATATATGGTACATGGAAGCCTTGTGCATAAAATCTTTCTAAGTCCACCTTAGATTCGATTTTATATGTTGCTGCAGCACCAACGCCAACATCAGGCTTAACAACTACAGGATATCCAACCATATCAATGAATTTTAAATCCTCCTCTAAGGATTTACAAAAGCTATATCTTGCAACAGGTACACCTGCTTTAATATAGAATTCCTTCATTTTCGATTTTGAAGTATAATGCTCTACATCTGAAAGCTTATCACCCTTGATATTGAAATCTGTTCTAAGCCTTGCATCCTGTCTTAACCAATATTCATTATTGGATTCAAGCATATCAATTTTGCCATATTTAAATGCAAAGAAGGCAACAGCCTTATATACTTCATCATAATTCTCTAAATTACATACCTTATAATATTCAGTTAATGCATTTTTAACTCTGGAATCAAGCTCATTATATGGTGTATCGCCTACTCCAAGTACAGTTACTCCGTTCTTTTTTAGCCTATCGCAGAAATTGTAATAATTCTTAGGAAATGCCGGAGAAATAAATACAAAATTCATCTCAATCACCCAAAAAAATTATATCACGTTGTTATAACAGAATATAGTTTTTTTTGTGTTTCACTCTTTTAAAAACGTTTCCGATAAAGTATAATAGGAATAAAGCTTAAGGGAGGCATTAAAATGTTTGGTAAAAAGAAGAAAAAAGACCAGTTAGAAGAAAATGAGTCTGTAGAAATTACAGAAGATGATTTAGAAACTACTGGTGAAGATAAAATCATAGAAGATGATTCTGTTGAGGATGATTTCGAAACAAAAGAAGAAAAAGAAAAAAGAGAAAAGCAGGAAGCTAAGGAAGAAGCGAAAGCTTTAAAGAAGCAAGAATTAGAAGAAATTAATGAAACCTTAGATCCAACACCTAAGACACGTCTTGGTACAAACTTCAGAATGTATAAATTCATCATTAAAATTCTTATTTTTGCGATACTAATCGCATTTGCAATTTTAATGTTTATTTATAAGGCTGAATTGATCGGTGCTGTATATATGGTATCTGGTATAGTTATTCTATTTTCAGGTATCATTAGAATGATTCCACTTTTAAAAACTACGAAATCTAAAAGAGCTCGTTTAATTTTATTCATTCAATGCTTAATTCATGTTACCATTGGTGCTTATTTAATATTAGCTGCATTTTACCATTGGGGAAGATTAAATGCTATTGCAGAAGAAATTAGAAATGGAAGCCATGCATATGATGGCAAATCCTTAAATGAGCAGCTTGATGCAATTTCCGGTGGATGGTTTGCTAAATTCAATATCCAAGCCTATGCTTATATTTTAGTAATTTTCTTCTATACATTAGCTATGGGCTATTTCTGGGTTACTATTGAATATAAAGAGAATTCAAAATCAACTCTATTCTGGTTGAACTTTATCTCTATTTCACTTGCTGTTGTTATTGCATTCTTATCTGCTGCTCGGGCTTGCCGATATACCGGCGCAGCAACTGCTGTTGGTCGTCTATCACCTGCTGCAAACCGTCGAACTTCTCCTGCTCCGTCTCATAGCCCTCCATCGAACTATCGTGAATGCCCCGCATGCCGATGGTGAACATATTATCCTTCGAGCGACTCACCTCCTTCAACCGTTCTATCCAGTAC
>JAFPSY010000125.1:0-3297 GCA_017413585.1 Acholeplasmatales bacterium | reverse complement strand
TAAAATGGAATTAGGTAGAGCGTTAAAATTATTATCTACAAAGGATATAGGAAAGTATTTAGAGGATAAATCTAAAATCATAAAGGAGGCGGCAGAAATGTTAAGCGATTATGATAAGACTGATGAGGCTAGAAGATTAAGGGATGCAAGATTGAAGCAGGAATATGAAGAGGGCGTAAGGCTTGAGGCTGCCAAGGACGAGGGTATTGCCCAAGGTAGGAAAGAAGGAATTGCCCTAGGTAGAGAAGAAGGTCTTGCCCAAGGCAGGGAAGAAGGTATTGCCCAAGGCAGGGAAGAAGGTATTGCCCAAGGCAGGGAAGAAGGTATTGCCCAAGGTAGAGAAGAAGGTATTGCCCAAGGTAGAGAAGAAGGTATTGCCCAAGGTAGAGAAGAAGGAATTGCCCAAGGTAAAGAAGAAGGTATTGCCCTAGGCGAAGAAAAAAAGAAAAGAGAATTCATTTCTATTATGATTCAAAATGGAATGAAAAAGGAAGAAATAGCAAAACTACTTAATTTAAGTCTAGAAGAGGTAGAAAAATATATTGGATAAAGGAACGGCAGTAATGTTAAGCGATTATGATAAGACCGATAAGGCTAGAAGATTAAGAGATGCAAGGTTAAAGCAGGAATATGAAGAGGGCGTAAGACTTGAGGCAGCCAAGGACGAGGGAATTGCTGAAGGTATTGCCCTAGGCGAAGAAAAAAAGGAAAAAGAGTTCATTTCTATTATGATTCAAAATGGAATGAAAAAGGAAGAAATAGCAAAACTATTTAAATTAAGTCTAGAAGAGGTAGAAAAGTATATTGGATAAAGGAGCGGAATGCTCCTTTATTTTAAATTTACGTACTCTTTATCTAAAGATAAAGTGTTATTTTCTTTCTTGTAATTTTTATTAGAAAATGATAAAATAAAAAAGTATATAAAATTGTTGATGAAGCAGGATAGAATTTATCATTCCATAGCGAGGATAAGATGGTGAAAGTATCTGTATGAGATTTCTATTGGGCACTTCTGAGATCTTTTAACAAAAGACGTACCAGGCGTTAACGGTAAAGAGAGCGTAAGCTGAAGTAAGGTGGCACCACGACAAAATCGTCCTTATTCCTATTTTCATATGGGATAAGGACTTTTATTTTTTGAGGTCAATATGATAACATATCTAAAGCCTAAACGATTAGGAAATATTTTCTTAAGAGAAATTGAAGAAAGAGATTACTTAGATTTCTATTCTATTGGTTCTGATAGTGAAGTTTGTAAATACTTAAATTGGGGACCATTTATAAAGCCCTATGAGGCTTTATATACGATTAAAGAAATCTTTAATCAAAGACCAAAAGAAGATATGCTTCCTAAGGGATACGCAATACTTATGGATAACCATATGATTGGAATGATTGATTTTCACTCAGAAAATCAAAAACAGAATTCCATTGAAATTGGTTATTTCTTAAGTAGAAAATATTGGGGATTAGGTATTATGCATAGGGCGCTTACCTATATGGTAGATTTAGCCTTTAGCTTAGGCTTTGATAAGGTTTATTTAGGAAGTATCGTTGACAATTTAAGAAGTATTCATTTAATTGAATCCTTAGGGTTCAAATATGAATATGAGAGTGTAGGAGAGGATAGTAGTAATCTTTTACACATTGTAAAATATTATTCAAAATATAAGAATGAGGAGTGATTATTATGATTACAAAGCCAAAGGGTACCTATGATGTATTACCTTTAGAATCTAAGGAATGGCAAAAGCTAGAAGAAGTAATCAGAAAGATATGTAAGCTTTATAACTATAAAGAAATACGTACACCTATTTTCGAATCTAGTGATGTCTTCCATAGAGATCAAAATGATACATCGGATATGGTAACAAAGGAAACCTACGATTTTAAAGATAGATCCGATAGAGGAATTACCTTAAGACCTGAGGGCACTGCAGGTGTTGCAAGAGCGTTTGTTGAAAATAAGCTTTATGTAGATAATCCTGTATCGAAATTATTCTATATGGGACCAATGTTCCGATATGAAAGACCACAAAAGGGAAGAAATAGACAATTCTCTCAATTTGGTGTTGAAGCATTAGGTAGTGATTCTGCATATATTGATGCTGAGGTCATCGCGCTTGGTGCATCCTTAATCAGGGCTTTAGGCTTAAAGGATGTTACTGTAAAGATTAATTCCTTAGGTGATGAGGAATCTAGAAGCAAATATAAAGAGGTATTAGTAAATTATTTCTCTAAATACCAGGATTGTCTATGTGAGGATTGTAAGAATCGTCTTGTTAAAAATCCACTTAGAATATTAGATTGTAAGGTAGATAGAGATCAAGAATTCTTTAAGGTAGCACCAAAGATTAATGACTATTTAAATCAGGAATCTAAGGATAGATTTAAGAAGGTCTTAGATTCTTTGGATTCAATGGATTTAAAATATGTTATTGATGATAATCTAGTAAGAGGACTTGATTATTACTGTCACACAGTATTTGAGCTTGAGGTAAATGTACCTGAATTTGGTGCTCAAAATGTTATTGGTGCTGGTGGAAGATACAATAAATTAATTTCTGATTTGGGTGGACCATTAACCCCAGGTGTAGGTATGGCCTTCGGTATGGAAAGATTACTTCTTGCAACCAATTTTGCAGGAAAGAAATTAGCGCATGATGATTCCATCCATGCATATTTTATTGCCTTAGGTGAAAAAGCAGAAAAGGAAGCATTAAAGATTATGAATGCTTGTAGAATTGGTGGACTTTCCTGTGAGATGGATTACTTAAATGGATCCCTAAAGAGCCAATTTAAAAAGGCAGATAAGAATAATGCAAGATTTACGATCATTTTCGGTGAAAATGAGCTAGAAGAAATGAAATGTAACATTAAGGATAATGAAACTGATGTTCAAGAAACAATCTCATTACTTGAGGTTTATAATTATATTTTAGCAAAGCTAAATAAGGCAAGTGCTTGTAACACCTGCCCTTCAAAGAATTAGAAAGAGGGAATTTTAAAATGAAAAGAGTTATGCTAAAGGACATAAAGCTTGGTGAGGTTAATCATGTAGCAGGCTTTGTTGAGTCCATTAGAAACAAAAAAGCTATGTGCTTTATTGTTTTAAGAGATGTATCTGGTAAGCTTCAGCTTACAATTGAAAAAGCAAATCATCCAGAAATGGAGGAGACTCTATCTAAGATTACAGTAGATTCTGTAATTGAGGCTGAGGGTAAGATTTTAGCTTCAGAATATGTAAAGCTAAATGGTATGGAAATGTATCCTGATACTATTTCTATTGATAGTATT
>JAFPSY010000124.1:0-15717 GCA_017413585.1 Acholeplasmatales bacterium | reverse complement strand
TGAATCCAATACCTAAGCTTGGAGACTTAGACTTAGAGATCTTGTCATTTCTTCCATTACGTACTAACTGTTCAATAGTTGGCATAAATTGATTTTCTCCTTTCAAATATGACATACTGTGATATATAAATCCGTTTCATACGGCAAATTTACGACAGCGTTTCAATTATAACAAATTATAAGTTAATGTCAACAAGAAAATGCAATTTTTTTTGATTATTTTTTTGACATTTTGAAACACCGATATGCGTGTTACGGTAAAAATGGCTTACCTAAGGGATTTACGAGAAAAATGGACTTTTGAATAATGGACAATTATTTTTAAAAAGAAACACCGATATGTGTGTATTGTTATAGATGAGAAAAGCCCCATAAAAAAAGACTGTAAAACCAAAAGTCTTACAGTCTATAGTCCTTTTAACGAAGCTTAGCACCTATTTCTCTTTCTAAACGGTTTAATACCTGATTAATAACCTTATCGACCTCTTGAGCCTCTAAAGTCTTTGTAGGATCCTCAAATGTCATAGTGAACGCAATAGATTTTTCATCACTTGCAACATTCTCACCAGTATATACATCGAAAATATCCAACTTAGTTAAATACTTTCTTGCAGTTTGCTTAACTAAGGTAACAATTTCCTCTGCAGAAACCTCTTTTTTAACTACAATAGCTAAATCTCTTGTGATCGATGGGAATTTATTAATTGGATGATATTTTAATCCATTATTCTCGTTTATGATATCATGTAAATCCATTTCAAATGCTACAGTGCCCAAAACATCATGCATCTTTGCAAACTTAGGGTGAAGCTCACCTAATACACCAATTTGCTTGCCATCATGCATAATAGCTGCACATCTTCCTGGGTGGAAGGAGGAAATCTTATTGTAGGCTTGGTAGGTAACCTTGAAATTTAATTTATTAAATAAATCTTCAACGATACCCTTTAATAAATAGAATTCAGAAACCTGCTTAACGCCCTTCCATAAATGGGATTCAAATAAACCATTTAATACGATACCTAAATGTAGGTCCTCGCTATCCTTTGTATGAACATTAGAAATTTCAAAGAATGCTAAATTTTCATTCTTTCTTGCCTTATTATAAGCAATTGCATCTACTAATCCATTTAATACGGATTCTCTCATGTAGGCTCTTTCTTCTGTAAGTGGCATTAAAACCTTAATTGGCTCCTTAACCTCTTCTACATAATATCCTAATTCTGCCTCACTAATTAAGGAATAGGATACAGCCTCATTTAATCCAAGATTTGCTAAAATTTGTCGAATTAATCTTGTTCTCTTTTGAGAATAGGTTAAATAGCCCTTATCTCTTGTTGCAGCGATTGTTGTTGGGATATTATCATATCCATACATTCTTGCAACATCTTCGATAATATCTTGAACGGATGGCTCTAAATCCATTCTTCTTGATGGTAATTTAATTGTATATTCTAAGCCGTTCTTTGTATATTCATAGGCTAATCTATCGAAGATACCTAAAACAAATTCATCGCTTAAATCTGTACCTAATACTCGATTAATCTTTTCTGTAGTAATGGTTACATATTTAGGCTCAAGAGTAACCTTAACATCTCTTGCTACACCATCATAAACGGTAGCACCTGCAAGCTCAACCATTAATTGACATGCATAATCTAGAGCACGCTCTACTCTATCGTAATCAATCTTACGCTCAAATCTTGTAGAGGATTCACTCTTAAGACCAATCTTTGTAGAGGTCTTTCTAATGGATAGTGGATCAAAATATGCTGCCTCAAGTACGATATTCTTTGTATCCTTTTCTACTTCTGTAGATAATCCACCCATAACACCTGCAACACATACAGCATCCTTGCCATCTGTAATTACAATATCCTCAGGAGATAATGTTCTTTCAATATCGTCTAATGTCTTTAATTTTTCATTTTCATAGGCCTGTCTTACAACAATTGTATTACCAAGCTTATCTGCATCAAAGGCATGAAGTGGCTGTC
Source organism: Acholeplasmatales bacterium (assembly GCA_017413585.1). GTDB lineage: Bacteria > Bacillota_I > Bacilli_A > Acholeplasmatales > Anaeroplasmataceae > Anaeroplasma. The sequence goes on along the minus strand of JAFPSY010000124.1, from coordinate 13,720 downwards.
CCATTTCCATAAGTACAAAATTGGTAATATCTACAACATTATTAATAGGACGAATACCAGATGCAATTAATCTTGCCTTCATCCACTGTGGAGATGGCATGATTTTAACATTGGCTAAATATCTAGCATTATATTTATAGCACTTATCTGTTTCAACCTTAACAGAAACAGGATTCTTCTTATCAGATACCTCAAAATCTGCACAAACAGGGTAAACCTTCTGGTTTGTTGCTGCAGCAACATCAAAGGCTACACCCTCAATAGATAATAAATCACTTCTATTGGATGTTAATTCTAAATCGATGATGGTATCATCAAAGCCTAATACCTTTAAAGGATCTTCTCCAACCTCTACATCATCATTAAATAGATAAATTCCGTTTTTGAATTCCTCATCGACATATTTTTCTTCAATACCTAATTCCTGTAGGCTACATAGCATACCATTTGATTCAACGCCACGAATCTTTGATGGCTTAATCTTGAAATCTCCAGGTAAAACCGCACCAGGAAGTGCAACAATGACCTTCTTGCCTGCTTCAACATTAGGTGCACCACAAACAATTTGTGATACCTCACCTGGTCTTATTTCAACCTGGCAAACATGTAGGTGGTCGCTATCTGGGTGCATAACGCATTCCTTAACTAAGCCTACAGTTAAATTGGTTGCCTCAACCATTTTCTTATAGGTTTCAATTTCACATACCTTGAAATTGATAATCTTATATAGTTCCTCATCGCTATACTTAGATAAATCTAAATATTCGCTTAACCAGTTCTTAGAAACCTTCATCTTACTTTACCTCCTTGAACTGATGTAAGAATCTGACATCATTTAAATAGAAATTACGAATGTCATCAATCTTATATTTCATCATTGTAATACGCTCAACGCCAATACCAAAGGCGAAGCCTTGGATTTCCTTAGGATTATAGCCTGACATTCTAAGTACATTATCATTAACCATACCTGCACCTAAAACCTCAATCCAGCCAGTACCCTTGCAGGTTGGGCATCCCTTACCACCACAAAGTCCACAGGAAACATCAACCTCAACGGATGGCTCAGTAAATGGGAAGAAGGATGGACGAAGACGAATGTTTCTATCTGCACCAAGCATCTTTCTAAACATTTCAAGTAAGGCACCCTTTAAATCACCTAGGGTAATATTCTTACCTAAAACTAAGCCCTCACACTGCATAAACTGATGAGAATGTGTTGCATCATCTGCATCTCTTCTATAAACCTTACCAGGACAAATAATCTTAATAGGCTCACCCTTCTTTTCAAGCATTGTTCTTACCTGAACAGGAGAGGTTTGGCTTCTTAATAATAATTCTGGATTGATATAGAAGGTATCCTGCATATCTCTTGCAGGGTGACCCTTAGGTAAATTTAATTTTTCGAAGCAGTATTCATCTGTTTCAATTTCAGGACCCTCGGCAACAGTATAGCCCATACCAACGAATAAATCCTCTAAATCCATAACGGTTTGCATTAAAGGATGAATTCCACCTGTAGGAATAGCTACACCAGGAAGTGTAACATCAATTGTTTCACTTTGTAGCTTCTTTTCAATAATAGCCTCTTCAATAGCCTTTCTCTTCTCTTCGAATTTAGCCTCAAGAGCACTCTTAATTTTATTGGATTTCATACCCATTTCCTTTTTAGCTTCAACGGATAAATCCTTCATTGTAGCCATAATTAAGGCAATAGGTCCCTTTTTACCTAAATAATTCGCCTTTTTTTGCTGTAATGTTTGTAAATCAGATACAGTATTCAATTCATTTTCTGCATCCTCTAACACCTTGTCTAATTCTTCTAATTGACTCATAACTTTTCTCCTTTCAAAAATAAAAAAGTCCTTAAAGCATAACGCTCTAAGGACGAATTACCGTGGTACCACCTTAGTTCAAAGAAAAAAACTTTGCACTCAAATGCCATAACGCGGCTTAGCGGGTGGGATTAGCACCATTCCGAAGGTGAACTCATAGCCTATTCTCTTAGATTACTTTCACCATATGTAATCCTCTCTTGAAGCATTTTAGCTACCATGTCCTTCATCATCATTTTATAAACACAAATATTATACTAAATCTAATTCCTCTTTTCAAGAAGCTTAATCTACTTCTTTTAAACAAATCTCTTTGTCATTTTCCATATGATTTACTCTATGTGTAATATAAATAATTGTTTTATTCATGCTCTTTAAATTAGAAATGATTCTTTTTTCATTTTCTATATCCAAAGCACTAGAAAATTCATCTAATAATAATATAGGTGAATCATGTAATATACTACATGCAATTAAGATACGCTGAATTTGTCCTAAGGATAAGCCTTCTCCTCTATCCTTAAGCTTTATATCAAGTCCGCCCTGAGCTATGATTTCATCATATACATTAGATAGCTTTAATGCATTTATGATTTCATCATCATTTTTACCTGTTAATATTTTAAAATTATCTCTTAGTGTACCACTAAATAAAATATTTTCCTGTGGTACATAGCTAAATAAGGAAATATGCTTAAAGGATAATTCTTCCCTTTTATTATCCTTAATGTAATAAATATTACCAGAATTTGGACTTATAAAGCCCATAAGTAGCATGAATAAAGTCGTTTTACCAATACCTGATGGACCAGATAATAATATAGTTTCCCCTCTTTTGATTTCAAAGGATACATCCTTTAATACAGGATGGTCTATATCATAGGAAAAGGATACATGTTCAAAGACAATGGAATCAAAATCAATATTCTCTATATTTTCCATATCCTCTATATTTAGCATCTTGTTTACTCGATCTATACTTGTATTAGCTAAAGCATATTGATTCATGAGTGGGGATAAGGAAATTAGTGGAGACTCAATTTGACGCACAAGCATTACAAGTGCGATTAATGCACCATAGGTAAACCAATTATGATATATTCCTATAGCTCCATAAATGATTGGTCCCACATAAATAATGGAAGAAAATGCATATAATAAAGAATTAGCACCATATAATAAATGATTTCTTCTTCTTTTATCCTTTATTTCTTGATTTAATAAGGAATCATAATAATTCGATGCAAAGCTATTCGCTTGATAAGCCTCAATAATCTTTAAATTCTCATTGGATTCCACAATAAAGGAATTCGATTTACCCTCACTTTCCAAAACATTTTTATGTCTTGGCTTCATATAATGAGAATATATTTTAGCAAATAAAATACCTAAGGTACCTGATGCAATTAGAATCAATAATAATTTATAATCAAATTTAACGATATACACTAATAGGATTGCCGCAAGAAGCACTCTCACTATAGTTCTTATTAATGTAGGAATAACAACTAATTTCTTATGAATGATATTATCCGTATCCTTAGTAAATAATAATTCTATTTCCGCAGAATGATATTTACTTAATTCACTATATTTCTTCTTTGACATAGAATCATATAATTCTTTTTTTATATTTTCCTCTAAATCTAAGGAAAACTTAGAATATAAGAAATTATTAAGCGTGTGAAAAAGGATAGATATTATAGCTGTTGCTAGAAGCAATATAGAATAAAGAATTAAATTATCTCTATTGCCATCTAAGCTATTATCCACTAAATTATTCGTAAAATATGGAATTAATAGAACAAATATACTTTCTAATACGATGAGTATAGAAAGAATAATAGTATATTTTTTATTCCTCATTTATACAACCTTCCAAAAATACCTCTAATAAAGGAGGATTTAACTAAGCATTTATATATTCTATACCTTAGTCCCTTCATATTATGGACCTTATCCTTCTTTGTATAGGACATGACATAGCCAATCATTTGATTTTCGGATACATTTCTTTCTAAGGGTCTTTGATGATCTCCAACAATGGTATATTGATTATCCGATATATATCTTATTCTATGTAATACAAAGGAACCATCAAATCTTCTAAATAATACAATATCTCCAACCTTAAGTGGTCTATCGATTTTTTTTAATGTCACCAAATCATTTGTTCTAAGCAGTGGTAGCATCGATGTACCATGAATAGGAAATGTAAAGGCTAAATCCTTAGAAAATGCATCTAAAATTAGAGGATATAAATCCTCCATTTTATTCATAGAAGCCTCTTTTCTTAAGCTCTTTAATAAATTCATTCAAATCTTCTTCTAATGTTTTTCTATCTACCTGATATTCATCTAGCATAGCTTTTATAATATCTTCTATCTCATAGTCATCTAAAAGCTTTTTAATAATATATGTGCCAGTTTCATTTAAATTAAAGATTTTAGATGCATTTACATTCCCACCAACAATAGGAATTAGCATTCCTTCCTCTCCAATTTCCTTAAATATAAAGGTATTCTTTAATAGCATAATTCATCAATTCCTTTCTTTAATGTTAAATAAGCATCCTTTTCCATATTACATCCAAGTAAGAATATAGGTAATTCTAATAGCTTATCCATAATTTTATTCCATAATTCTTTGTTTTCCATAGTCGGTAATACAAGCTGTGTAATGAGCCTTTTGAATGCTTCTATTTTAGTTAATTTTGTTAAAGCATTATCCTTATTTTGATATAAAAACACTATACAGGATAATTTCATGGAAACATTATTATCTAATTGATGCTTACCACTCCAACAGGAGGAATAGCATATTAGATCATTACCTTCTATTTTTAAAATGTTTTTATCGTCATTAATGACTATAACATTCTCATATTTTTGCCATAATCTAGAATGTGTCGATTTCCCTGTTCCACTTTTTGCAGATAAGATAATACCTTTATTATCATAGATAAAGCTAGAGCCATGAAAGATTAACGCTTGATTTAATGCCATAATATAGCTTATAGCATATTGGCTCAATAAATATTCTGTAACAAAGGTATCTATAACAGGCTTTAATAGAATTGTTTTACCTAAATAGATAATATAGCCAAGTAGAGTATTTCCCTCCTTTTGTATTTGAATGGATATATCCTTAGTTTTATATAAATCATAATATTCTGTTTTAATAGGCTCTACATCAGGTAATTCTATAGCATAATCCTTTTGAGTCAAAATACTATATTCAGGAATCTCATCCACAATATATTTATCTAGGGATTTAAAGCTAGATCTATGTGTGAAGCGGACTAATATATTTACTTTAGCAATTTGAATAACATCCATAAATCCACCTATATTCCTAATTTCTTATATAGCTTTTTATTCTTATTCTTTCCAAATAGGAAGGTTATAAAGCTCTTCATCTTATGTGTTAATAAATAAAAGATATGTCTTACTACACAAACAGGATAGAATATCCAATATTTACCCATTTTAGGGTATAAGGATAATCTATAGGATTTATTCCATAGGAATACCCTAGTAAAGAAATATTTTATCTTATTTTGGTGTACGGATTGCTTGGATGTTTCATTATTAGAAAATCCATGTATTCCATACGATAGCATATAATCAATAAAGAATGTAATATCTATATTCTCCACACTAGAATCAAAATCCATATCCGATAAATCTCTTAATACATTAATGATATTCTTATATAAAACCATTAATTTATGCTTCTCTAATTCCCTATGAAGTATATTTAAATCCATATCATATTTCTTAAGCATATAATAAAAATCAAGCATATATCTTATTCCAGCACCACTTCTTAGGTGATGTGCAAAATGCATCATGCAATATAAGAAATGATAGATTGGCTTAAATTCATATAAATACTCATTTTTTAAAACACATAAGGAAAATGGATTCTTAAATAATTCTATCCAGGATTTATTATTGTCTGGATCAAACATCGTATAATGTAATTCTACTTCGATTCCATTTTTCATTAATCCTATATGATGCATACAATCACTTGTAGAGGTATCCTTAGTAAATCCATTGGATAATAATAAATCTAAGGCCTTATCCATATCCCTATAATCAATATAAAAATCGATATCTCCTCTAGTTCTTATGCTAGGGTCATCATATATTCTAGATAATATAGTTCCTTTAAAATAGACATGTCTTATTTTATTTTGATTAAAAATAGAGGTTATTAAAGAATCTAGCTTATAATACTCCTCCTGCTTTAATACCCAAGAAACATAATAAGGCTTATATTCCTTTATGCCATAAACAGGAAATAGTATTGGATCTATTGACTGTGAAATTGCATGATTTAATAATGCATTATCAAAGGCTTCATTATTCACTTTTTCTTTTTTTATATATGCCTTTAGGGTGTCCTTTAAATCCATAGCCTACTCCTTTTTTATTATTATAATTCAAAAGGGAATTAAAGAAAAGAAAAAAGAGGCAAAGCCTCTTAGATGAAAATATGATTATTGATTATCTACAAGAAATACATTAATTTCAAGGGATAAGGATTCTAATTCCCTAATGTTTTTCTTAAGCTCTAGCTTTAAATCCAAATTTGAGGGATAAGGGTTATTTTCAAACTTATTTAAGGATGCAATCGCAGCCATTCTTTTTTCATCTATTTTCTTCTTCAAACCCTCCAATTGATTAATTGCATACTCCTTTAGAATTGTTCCATTCTTATAATTTTTTACAATTTCATCAAATTTTTCACGATATAGTATAGCTACAGGCTTTCCAAAAGTGCTTAATCCTGCCTCATGCATAATGGTATTTTTTGCTCTTGCCCTATTGATAGCATTTATTTCACTTCTACGGCTTTGACCAGCAGAAACAAATAATAATATTGCAGAGATAAGACCAAATCCACCACTAGATACAAATACTAAAGTAATGACAGCTGCTACAACAGGATGATCATTTGCTTGAAGTAATGGTCTTAGGATAAGGCCAAGGACAACAAAAACAAGATTTACAATTGCCAAAACCCTATACGCTGGATCGTCTCCAATTAACAAAATAATACTTACTGCAAGGCTCACAATTACAGATAAAATAAATAAAATATTCGATGCTTTTCTCATTTTTTCTCTCCCCTTTGTCATTTTATGACGAGAATAGAATAGTATTCTTTTTTACCTTTGTCAATAAAAATCATATCTATCTTCCTTATGATGATTAGAAAATAACAACGTTTTAAATCTTGTCAAGAAAAAAGGAGGTCCAAGCCTCCATTCCTCTATACTATTCACAAATCATTGAATAATCCTCATCTGTTGTAGAAAGTGTCAAATTCCCTGGTATTCTGCAAATTTTATTTCTTACTTCCCATTTTGCAAACTTAACCATATCAGCTTTCTTTGTTGACTTAGATATTTTAACTAATCCTATAATGGAAACAATTAGGGTTTCAATTACAACGACATTTAAAATTAAAACAAATAAAATAATGAAAACGTCAAAAACTATTGCCAAAAAACCATTAAAGCCTACACCTGGGCCTGCATCATCTACAAAGCTATGGAATATATCCGTTACCATTTTTGGGGTTTTTATTGCAATAAAAACCATCAGCAAAGTCAAAAGTGAAAATATGACAATATAGATGGAATATGTAGTTTGTATCTTCCTTATTTTCTTGCTTCTCATACTACTCCCAAAGAAAATTTAGATTTTCCAAACCTTAGAGCGATCTAATACGCCAATGGCATCCGTATAGGTTTCGCTTTCTGTTTCCTCTAATACCTCACCTAAGGTTCTAAATTTAGAATCTATCGTATCAATGTGCCATAAGCATAATGCTTCTGCCGTCATTGGCTTTTTGGCTGCCCCAAACTGAGGTAAGCCATGGTGGCTCACTAGCATATGCTCTAGGTACAATACCTCTTTTTCTCCCGTATAGCCTAGCTTTTCTGCAGCCTTTTCAATTTCCATTGCGCCAATAACTAAGTGACCAAGTAATTGCCCCTCTAGGGAATATGCTGTATCGACACAGCCAGTTAATTCAATAGCCTTACCAATATCATGTAGCATTATACCTGCATAAATGTAATCCTTATTTAGATATGGATAATTCTCGATAAAGCCATCGGCCATATGTAGCATTCCAATGGAATGATATGCAAGGCCACCAACATAGGCATGATGCATCTTTGATGCAGCTGGATATGTATAGAATTTATCATGATAATTAAAAATTAAGAATTCTGTGATTTTTCTAATTTTTTCATTTTCAATGCTTGCAATATATCTATTGATTTCATTCTCAGAATCCTCTAAAGAAATAGGTGAGGATTTATAGAAATCTCTTAAGGTTTCATCCATTAAGGTAAGTGGTAATTCGGATACCTCCTTAAAGCTTTTTACAATATAGGAGGTACGTTCCTTTTTATCTATTACATCATATTCAAAGGCATAAACCTTACCAAGCACTATTCCATTTTCATCATTAATCTTTAGGTTCATTTGAACCTTATTTTTATCTGTAACTAATAGATTAATTCTTCCATCTGAAGAATTCATCCCAGCTACCTTACCTACAAATAACATTAGAATCCTTTCTGATGACATAAATACCTGGTTCCTTTAGAGTGTAGGAATCATTCTTGATGCTACACTTTCTAAAGCCATCAAATATCATCTCACTTGATACTACATCAACCTTGTATTCACTCTTATCATTCTTAGCAAAAATATATAATTGGCAATCCTTATTTTCGCACATAATACCAGCTGTGTGTAATGTTGTTGCACCCTCAAGAGTATGAACACGCTCAAGTACCTCGCTCTTCTTTGCGATTCTAAAGCAATCATATTTCTTACGTATTTCAATTAAATCGCGCACCATGTTGACGGTATCAATATTTTCATCTCTTCTTTTATAATCAATGGCGTTGATATAATCGGATGCATTATATGCATTTTCAACACCACGCTTCGTTCTAAAGAACTCCTGTCCTGCATGAATAAATGGTACACCTATAGATAATAAAATTAAGCTTAATGCAATTCTTGCTGCATCCTTAACCTTACTATCGGATTCCTTAAGTGCATAGAATCCAAAATCATAGAAGGTGTAATTATCATGACATTCCACATAATTTATCGTTTGTGTTGGCTCTTCAAATTTATAATAATCTAAGCAAGATCCTAAAACTAATTTATTTAAATCATATAAGGATTTACCAACACCAAAGGCATAGCCAAAGGATCTATCCCATTGAGATCCTCTTACATAATCTCTATATCGATCATTAAAGAAGGCATAGCCTGGAGTTTTCTTATGATTATACATATGAGGTCTATATTCATCAGGAAGTGGATTATCCATATTCCATCCCTCACCATATACCATAATCTTTGAATCAATCTTCTTTAATGCCTTATAGGCTCTGTTTAAGGAATTGATATCTAATAGACCCATTAAATCAAATCTAAAGCCGGAAACATTGTATGTTTTTGCATAAAAGCTCAAGGTATCTGTAATGAATCTTGTGTTCATAAATCTTTCCGTTGCGATGGTATTACCACAGCCAGTTGCGTTATTTACCGTAGAATCAAAATTTACTCTATATGGATATCCTGGAACAAGCTTTTCAAAGCCAAAGTTTTTCCAATGATATACATGGTTAAATACAACATCCATTACGACACGAATACCTCTTTTATGGCATTCATCAATTAATTCAAGTAGCTCATTAATTCTTGAATATGGATCCTCAGGATGCTTAGAATACCATCCACAAGGTACCATATATTGATCTGGATTATAGCCCCAGTTATATCTTGAATCCTTCTCAACATCATCTACACCACCAAAATCATAGGTAGGAAGTAATTGTAGATGTGTAATACCTAGGGATTGAATATAATCAAGTCCAGTAGGACCACCCGCTGTTGGATGGTTTTCCACCATACCTAAGAAGGTACCTGAATTTTCACCCTTTAATTGATTTGTAAAATCTCTTATAGATGCCTCATAAATAATCGCATCCGTATATCTTCCACTAAATTCAGGCTTAGGGTATTTCATCTTATATAGCTTATCTGTATTAATTACGAAATTAAATTTCTCATTTTCAGCTGAAGCTATTGCGTATGGATCAAGTAATGCTTGTAATCTTTCATTGACCTTAACGAATAAAAGATAGCCAACACCATCTAAATCTCCTTCGACTACGCATTCCCATAATCCTTGATTAACATAAGTGAAATTATGTCTTTCCTTACCGGTATCCTTATATAATTCAACAATTAATTTTTTAGCAACAGGGCTCCATACTCTAAATATTGTATATTCCTTGTGGTATTCAAAGCCTAAAGGTCCCTCATAAGCAAATCTTCTTTCAAATTCAGGGCTTCTTATAACAGAACCACTTCTTAAGAAGCAGCGATTACCACTTTCATCCTCAATAATATATTCCTTATGTAGCTCAATGCTTGGATCAAATTTCATACGGAATTTATAGAATTCTCCACAATCCTCAGCTAAATCTAAAAAATCAAGCTTTCTTTTTATATCTCCATCAATTAAATAAAATACCTTAAGTGGATAACATAAGCTTTTTTCAACTAATACGGTAATTAATTCAAATGAATCAATATATGCCTTCATTCCTTTTAACATAAATACACATCCTTACTTCAAAATAAATTTTTTTATAGCTTCCCTATCATTTTCTAATTCATTATTTAAGATAGCACGAATAACATTTTCTATAGCTAAAGCCTTATCCTTGCCATCAAAATATGATGCAATTTCTTCCTTACTTAAGCTTAAGTCCTTATCGGATAGTATAGGAAATGCTTCTATCTTTTTATCCCGCCCTATTATATCACAGCCAAAATGCTTAAGTATATCCTTAAATTTAAAATAGTAGTCTTTATTTTTATACAAAGTATAAGAATCGTCTGTTTTTAAAAGAGTATCTAATATATTTGAAATTTTAGCCTGCTCCTTTGTAGGTAGCATAGGATAATCATGCTTATGCAAATAGTAATAATAGATTAAATTCTCTTCCTTCATATTCTTATCTACTAGATTTAACCATCTTTTAAATTTAGGTATATATTGGAAAAGATTTAATTCATTAATATATCTTATTCCTCTATCTGTATCTGCATATAAGATTTTAATGAAATATTGATATAATCTTTCTGTAGATAATAATGCTAATAGCTCCTTCTTATCTACCATCGCAAATAAGGTATTGGATTCTATTTCAAAATCTAGTTTCGATGAAAAATATAATCCCCTTAGGATTCTTAAGGCATCCTCAGTAAAGCGTAAAAATGGGTCTCCAATCGCTTTAATTTGTTTTTCCTTTAAATCCTTTATTCCATCATAGAAATCTAAAATTTCGCCAGAAGAATCCATAGCTAAGGCATTAATCGTAAAATCTCTTCTTTTGGAATCCTCTAAATAATTATCGACAAGCATAACCTTAGGATGTCTATGATCCATATATTCCATATCCCTTCTAAAATGAGTAATTTCAAAGGAATATTCCTTATATAGAATCGTTACACTTTCGTAATCACTACCATTATCTAAAACCTTAAAGTGATTCTTTATTAAATCTAGTGGCATATTTGTAGTCAAATCACAATCGTTGCTTGAAATATTTAATAAATAATCTCTAACCGCTCCACCAACGATATAGGCCGTATACCCTAGGCTATTTATTTTTTTTAAAATTTCTTTTCCGATTTCAATTAAGTCCATAGTAAACACCTAAATACATTATATCATTTTTTCTTTTATTTTTAATAAAAATAAATATATAATATATGTAAATGATGGAGGGGATAAAATGAGAATAAAGGAAACCTATGAAAATACAATAGTCATTCAAAAATCCACCTTCATTACAAGAATCTTTAGGGTAGATTCTTTAGAAGAGGTCGAAGAAAAATTAGCCTATGTAAGAAAGAAGCATTATGATGCAAGACATAATTGCTATGCATATATATTAGGAGATAACCAAGAAATACAAAAATCCTCCGATGATGGAGAACCATCTAAAACAGCAGGCGCCCCAATGCTTGATGTATTAAAGAAAAATAATATGACCAATATATTAGCTATAGTCACTAGGTATTTTGGTGGAATCCTACTTGGAGCTGGAGGACTTGTTCGTGCTTATTCTTCTTCCGTTTCTGAATGCTTAAAGCTTGCGAAATTATATGATACAAAGACGCAAGCAAAATTCACACTTACAGTTTCATATCCTGGATATAATACATTACTTAAGGTTTTCCCATATATTCATATAGAGGATCAAGCATTTATGGAGGATGTAATTCTTACAGGAAGCTGTGATTTAGATAAATATGCTTCACTAAAAGAGGATTTATATAAATATAAAATATCTGCAGATACATTAAATTATCTTGGCGAATTCCAAGTGGAGATTTTAAAAAATGAATAGAGCACAAAAGGCATGCAAAATCGCATGCCTTTTAAGTTTTATTGTATTGTGAATTGTGTAGCTGAAACTAATCCCATAATACCTTGTGTAATCAAATAGGCAAAGGCTAAGGAGATTAGAATTTGTCCTATTCTTATTGCCCAAATTTGTCCTTGCTTAAATAGCTTTTCAAAATTTGTTTGTAGAATCACAAAATAAACAATGACAAATATAAGTAAATATACACAGGTATATACTAGATTATATACATTAATTCCTAATATCATATTTTTATAATGAGCCTGCCTTCGTTGTTTTTATATTCTCGCGAAGCTCCTGCTCCATCTTTGTGAAATCTGTAGATTCCTTACGGTTTCTTTCAAGACGCTCCTGTCTTATAGCAAGCAAATGACTCTTTGCAGATTCATAGGTTTTACCAATCATTGCCTCTTGGACTAAGACCTGAGCTAAATTATCCTTGAATTCGAAGATTCCACTTTGAATTACTACATAAAATTCATCCTTATCCTTTACAAGCTTTATGTATCCTGTATCCATTACAGATATGACAGGCACATGATCCTTTAAGCAGGCATATTCACCATCGGTATCACTATGTACAACGACATAGTCAACATCTTCGTTATATAATACGCCCTGATGTGTAGAAACAACAACATTCATTATTTTGTTAATTCCTTAGCCTTTTTGATGGCATCATCAATTGTACCTACCATACGGAATGCTTCCTCTGGTAAGTCATCATGTAATCCGTCTAGGATTTCCTTAAAGCCTCTTACGGTTTCAGATACTGGTACATATACACCTGGAATACCCGTAAACTGTCCACCAATAAATGTATTTTGGGATAAGAATAGCTTAATACGTCTAGCTCTTGCAACGACAATTTTATCTTCATCAGATAATTCATCCATACCTAGGATTGCAATAATATCTAGTAATTCATTATATCTTTGAATGATTTGCTGAACTCTTCTTGCAACATCATAATGCTCCTGTCCAACAATGGATGGTTGTAGTGCTCTTGATGTAGATGCTAGTGGATCTACGGCAGGGTAAATACCTTCCTCAGCAAGCTTTCTAGATAGGTTTGTTGTTGCATCTAGGTGTGTGAATGTTGTAGCTGGAGCTGGGTCAGTGTAGTCATCTGCAGGAACGTATACTGCCTGAATGGAGGTAATAGATCCATTCTTAGTTGAAGTAATACGCTCTTGAAGCTTACCCATTTCTGTAGCTAGGGTTGGCTGGTAACCTACGGCACTAGGTACTCTACCAAGTAAGGCAGAAACCTCTGAACCAGCCTGAGTGAAACGGAAGATATTATCGATGAATAATAATACATCCTGATGTGCTTCATCTCTAAAATGCTCAGCCATTGTTAAACCAGTTAAGGCAACTCTCATACGAGCTC
>JAFPSY010000123.1:0-2586 GCA_017413585.1 Acholeplasmatales bacterium | reverse complement strand
TGTGCTTTGGCTTTTTTCTTTTACAAACATTTAAAAAAATGGTATATTATAATTCAGGTGAGATTATTATGAGGTTTTCTAATTTAATGGATACCTTTAGCGAGGGTATTTTTGCAAATTTAAATAATAAAAAGCTTGCGCTTGAGGCAAGAGGAAAAAAGGTCTATGACCTATTTGTTGGTACACCAGATTTTAAGCCTGATTCTTCCATATTAAATGCAATGCAGAAGGCATTAGAGGATCCCAATAATATAAAATATTCCTTACATGATATGGATATTTTAAAGGATAGATTCATTAAGCATTATAAGGATAGATTTCATGTATCCTTAAATAGAAATCAAATTATGACCGTAAATGGCACGCAAGAGGGTATGTGCCATATTGGAATGCTTCTTGCAAACCCGGGGGAGTATTGCTTACTTCCTGACCCTGGGTATGTCGCATTTACTGCCTCAGCTAAATTTGCAAGATTAAATATTATTACCTATCCTTTACTTGAAGAAAATGATTTTATGCCAAGGCTAGATTTATTAGATTCAAGTGTATTAAAAAAGATAAAATATGTTATAATATCATATCCATCAAATCCAACAGGTGGAGTTATAAATAAGGAAAGATATATAGAGATTATCGAATTAGCAAGAAAATATGGATTTATCATAGTAAATGATAATGCATATTCTGATATTATATTCGATCATAATGAATCCTTTTCCTTTTTATCCTTACCTCATGCATTTGAGGTGGGCTGTGAATTTTATTCCTTATCAAAATCCTATAATACTACAGGAGCGAGAATTTCCTTTTTCTTAGGTAGCGAAGAGATTGTATCTAAATTTAATACTCTAAGAAGTCAATATGATTTTGGTATGTTTTATCCAATACAATATGCAGCTATTGCAGCGTTAGATGTGGATAAGAATATTATTGAAGCCCAAAGACATGAATACGAACTAAGAAGAAACACTTTATGTGATGGCCTATCCTCCATAGGATGGAGGGTAAATAGAAGTAAGGGCACAATGTTTGTGTTCGCTAAGATTCCAGATAAATATGAGGATTCCCTAGAGTTTGCAGAAGATTTATTAGAAAAGACAGGCGTCCTTTGTACCCCAGGGTCTGCCTTTGGCACTTTAGGTAAGAAATATGTTCGTTTTGCGCTTGTAAAGCCTGTAGAAGAATTGCAGGAAATCATTCGCATTATTGATGAATCCGGTATTTTAAAATAAAAAGAAGGAAGTGATATATTGAACAAATATATGTTTGTTGCAATTGAAGAGGCTAGATATGGCATCAACCATGGACATGGCGGTCCCTTTGGGGCAGTTATTGTAAAGGATGGAGAGATTGTTGGCCGTGGCCACAATCAGGTAATCCTAAACAATGATCCTACCTGTCATGGAGAGATGATGGCTATTCATGATGCTTGTAAAAGATTAGGCACATTTGATTTATCTGGTTGTGAAATTTATACAACTGGTGAGCCATGCCCTATGTGCATGGGAGCTATTTTATGGGCAAACTTCGATAAGGTATATTTTGGATGTAATGTTATAGATACAGAGGATATTGGCTTTAGAGACAATAAATTCTATAACAGGACAGAAGAAGAAAAAAAGAAATTTTCCATTTGCCTTGATCGAGAGGAATGCCTAAAGCTTTATGAGGAATATAAGGCTATTGAAGATAAGAAGGGATATTAAAATGAAAAAGCTATTTGTTAACCATTGGAAAGAATTAGCAATTGTTTGTGTATATATAACTGTTGGAAGCTTAGCCTATGGTGTTTGGTTTAATCATCTATGGCATAAGTGGTACATTAATTTAATTACTGTTTTTGTGATTGTCGCAATTGGAGTGGTTATTGGCTTTTTCTATATCAGGGGAATGGATAAGGAAAAGCTTGAGAAGGAAAATAAAATAGAAGAAAGTAGCGGTGTAGAAAATAATATAGCACCACTAGAGAAGGGGGAATAAAATGGAAGAGGTTATATTAAAAACCGAAGGAATCGTTAAATCCTATAATGGATATAGGGTATTAGATGATTTAAGTATGACCATCAATCGAGGCGATATTTATGGCTTTGTTGGTGAAAACGGTAGTGGTAAAACTACGGTAATTCGTGTTGTAACTGGATTAATTAAATATGAAGCAGGTAGCTACCAATTATTTGGTATAGATGCTAAGGATCCTCAAATATTAGAGTCTAGAAAAAAGACTAGCGCAATTGTTGAATCTCCATCTATTTATACAAATATGAACGCCAGAGACAATTTACGCATGCAGTCTATGATTTTAGGAATTCAGGATGAAGGAAGAATTCAATGGGCCTTAGATATTGTTGGCTTAAGGGATTTATATGAAAGTAATAAGCTTGCAGGCAATTTCTCTTTAGGTATGAGACAGCGTCTTGGTATTGCGATGGCTCTTTTATCTCAAGCAGAATTCTTAATTTTGGATGAGCCATTAAATGGTTTAGACCCAGAGGGTATTGTTGAGGTAAGAAATTTAATTTTAAAATTAAATAAGGAATTTGGAATAACATTTTTAATTTCTTCTCATATCCTAACAGAATTATCCTT
>JAFPSY010000122.1:0-12691 GCA_017413585.1 Acholeplasmatales bacterium | reverse complement strand
TGCAAATTCATTATCTAAATCGTAATTTGTAATTCTTTGGTTTCTAAATTCCTCATCGACCATTTGCTTACCCTGTCCAAGCAAAATATCATGATTTTGCTTGTTCAAGAAGCTCTTAATCTTATGTCTTGCGTGTGTTGTCTTCGCAATTTTAAGCCAGTTTTCTGATGGGCCAAAGGAATTCTTATTCGTCTTAATCGAGATAATATCTCCTGTTTTAAGCTCATAATCCAGTGGTACAATATGATTATTTACCATAGCACCAACAGTTTTATTACCAATATTTGTATGAATCTTATATGCGAAATCCAATGGGGTTGCACCCTTAGGTAGATCGACAACCTCACCGGTTGGAGTATATACATAAACGGTAGTATTAAGTAAATCCTCTTTTACTGTTTCTACATATTCCTCTGCAGATGCATTTTGCGCATTTTCCTCTTCAGAGAACTTAAGTAGATCACCATACCATTTTAAGGTTTGGGCAATTTCAAATTGCTCACGCTCCTTAGAGTATTCTACATTTTCCTTATATGCCCAGTGTGCAGCGATACCATATTCTGCAATACGGTCCATTTCCTCTGTACGAATTTGTACCTCAAAGGTAAATCCATCATTAGAAATTACTGTCGTATGTAAGGATTGGTACATATTTGGCTTTGGTACGGCAATATAGTCCTTAAACCTCTTTGGTACTGGAGTATAATTGGCATGAATTAAACCTAATACCTGATAGCATTCACCAACTGTTTTTACAATTACACGAATGGCTAAGATATCATAAATATCCTTAAAGTCCTTCTTTTGGTTTACCATTTTTTTATAAATAGAATAAATATTTTTAATTCTACCCTTAATTTGGTAATCCGTTAATCCATTTTCACCTAAGATTCTTTTGATTTCATCAATTGTATGATCTACATTAGACATACGAGCGGAGGAATCATTTTTAATTTGTGTAAGAATCTTATTGTACATTTCATTATCTACGTATCTAAGGGAGGTATCCTCAAGCTCTGCCTTGATACGGAACATACCTATCTTATGAGCAAGTGGAGCATAAATCTCTAAGGTTTCTCTTGCGATTCTTCTTTGCTTTTCTGGTGGTAGGGCATTTAATGTACGAATATTATGTAATCGATCGGCAAGCTTTACGACAATGACTCTAATATCCTTTGCCATAGCTAAAAGCATATGCTGATGGTTTTCAACCTGCTTTTGCTCAAGGCTTACAAACTTAATTTGACCAACCTTGGTAACACCATCAACAATTTCAGCTACATCATCACCAAATTCTCTTGCAATATCTTCCTTTGTTGCTTGAGTATCCTCAACAACATCATGTAATAAGCCCGCACAAATCGTTGCAGGACCTACATGTAGCTCAGCTAAAATACAAGCAACATTTAAAGGATGGATGATATATGGTTCACCTGATTTTCTTAATTGACCGTTATGTAGGCTTTCGGCAACATCCCATGCTTTTCTTATTAACGCTTTAGATTCAGGCTTACGAATATAGGTTGAAAAAATCTTTTCAAGCTCTTCATATGTTGTTGCTGTAACCATAAATCCACCTCCTTTTCTTGCTTATAATGGATTATTCTCCTTCAAATTCAACTAAGGTTTTTACCTTATAATCCTTAAGTAATTCCTTACCCTTTAAATCAACTAAATCAATAACAAAGGCTAATCCAACTACCTTTGCTCCTGTTTTCTCACATAGATGTGCTGCAGCTAATGCAGTACCACCTGTAGCAAGTAAATCATCTACGATTAATACCTTGTCACCCTCACTTAATGCATCCTCATGAATACATAATGTATTTGTTCCATATTCTAAGGAATATTCCTCAGTGATTTGCGCTCTTGGAAGCTTACCAGGCTTTCTTACAGGTACAAAGCCAAGCTTTAGCTTTGCTGCAACAGGTGCACCAAATAGGAATCCTCTAGCCTCAGGTCCAACAATTACAGTTGCACCAATCTCTTGTGCAAATTTTGCAATTTCCTCTGTGGTGTATGCAAATGCTTCACCATTTTCAAGTAGAGTAGTAATATCTCTAAACATAATTCCTTTTTTAGGAAAGTCAGGAATAGTAACAATAGTATCTTTTAAATTCATTTGAATTTTACCTCCAAATTCAAAAATATATAATATTATAACATAATATTTTATATTCTTAAAGTTTTTACCCAAAATTTAAAGCATTTTCAAGGCTATTTATGGCATATTTTTTATAAATATGATAAAATGATGCAAGAGGTGAAAAGGATGAAACCATTAGCTTATAGAATCCGCCCAAAATCATTTGATGATATCGTTGGACAAGACCATTTGGTTGGACCAAAGGGTGTAATTACAAAAATGCTAGAAAATAAAACATTATTTTCTATGATTTTATATGGACCTGCAGGCTGTGGTAAAACATCCATAGCCCAAATTATAGAATCCTATTATCCATTATCTAGCTTTTCCTTTAATGCTTCTATCGATTCAAAAGCTAAGCTTAAGGAAATTGCAGATGCAACAAAATTCTATGAATCTACTATATGTGTTATCGATGAAATTCATAGAATGAAAAAGGATGTACAGGACTTCTTACTCCCCTTTGTTGAATCTGGGCAATTAACCATCATAGGTCTTACAACAGAAAATCCATATAGAAGCATAAATCCTGCCGTACGTAGTAGATGTCATATTTATAGAATGAATGAAATCAAAAAGAGCGATGTCATTTTACTTCTTAAAAAGACGATTAAGGATGAAGGATTAAAGGAAATGAGTGATGATATACTAAAATATATCGCAACGGTATCCTCATCCGAAATTCGAAGTGCACTAAATATGCTTGAGATTTCAAATATGCTAGACCCTGAGGATTTAAATTTAGAAAATGTTTCAAAGCTTATAGGTAAAAAAGCTCTTCAAATTGATGA
This sequence comes from Acholeplasmatales bacterium, assembly GCA_017413585.1. Lineage (GTDB taxonomy): Bacteria > Bacillota_I > Bacilli_A > Acholeplasmatales > Anaeroplasmataceae > Anaeroplasma. The sequence continues at coordinate 9,754 of JAFPSY010000122.1, read as the reverse complement.
AGAGGGAGAATACTATTACGATTGTGCAAGTGCTATGATTAAATCCATTAGAGGTAGTGATCCGGATGCAGCACTTCACTATCTTGCAAGGCTTTTACAAACAGAGGATTTAGTCTTTATTACAAGAAGATTATTATGTAGTGCATATGAAGATATTGGCTTAGGTAACCCAAATGTTGGCCCTAGAGTATATGCTGCATGTGAGGCTGCATTATCCTTAGGATTACCAGAGGCAAGGCTTCCCTTAGCCTACGCTATTGTCGATTTAGCGACAAGTCCAAAATCGAATTCTACCTATCTTGCAATCAATGATGCACTTAAAGATTTAGAGAATCTTTCCTCGATGAAAATACCTCCACATATTTTAAACAAGGAATTAAAAAGTGGAAAATACGAATATAAATATCCTCATGATTATTATCATGATTATTGTCATCAGCAATATATGCCTGATGCATTATTAGGTAAAAAATATTATAAGCCTAAGGATACCTCATCCTATGAAAAATCCATCAAGGAATATTTAGAATTTTTAGATAAGCTAGAAGATAAAAGACGAGAAAATTAATTCTCGTCTTTTTCTATTTTTTCTTCTTCTATTGTTCTATTCACCATATCTAAATCTGTTGAAATTAAAACAGGAATGATGATTGGACTTCTTTTGGTTTCCTTATAAATGTAATGAGAAATTTCATTCTTTAAGCCTGTTTTATACTCACTCCAGTTAATAAATCTAGAGCATAGATATTTTTCTGAAACTAAATAGAATAATTCTTTAATTTTAGAAATTAAGGATTCACTATCCTTTGTATAGGTAAAGCCCTTAGTTACAACCTCAGGACCTAAAATGATTGTTTTCGTTCTTGGATTAATATTCGCTGTAATTAAAATTACACCATCCTGAGCTAAAAGCTCACGGTCACGCATAACAACCTCACCAACATCCTTAAATGCCTTACCATCAATCAATACCTCAGCAACAGGTACATCCCCTGTTACACCAATGTATTTTCCATCCTGGAAGGATAGGATATCTCCTTGGTCTGGAATTAATATTTCCTCATCATTATATCCAATACATTCGGCAACAATTCTTAAGGCATATTGATGACGATATTCACCAATGACAGGAATAATATATTTTGGCTCTAAAATATTGATCATTTCCTTTATTTCCTCTCTATTGGCATTAATTTGAGGTAATAAGGTTGAATTAAATTCTAATACCCTAGAGGTTATATGATAAATGATATCTAAGGTCTTGGATGCCATCTTTTCAGTGCCTAGGGTAGGTGGTGTTAAAACAATGACTGTATCATTTTTAGTTAAATGGATTAAACGATCGACACCCTTTGCCATTCTTTGAAGCATAAAGAATGGTTCATGACGATTACCTGTAACTAGGATAACTAAATTCTTATCCTCGTTGGTAATTCCATTCTTCTCATCGATGAATTTTAAATTAGCAAAATTCTCCTCTGGGATATTTAAATATCCCAAATTGATAGCCTGTGCTACCATTTTTTGTGTTTTTCTTCCGATGACTGCAATCTTTCTACCATAGCCTATTGCAATATCGCAAATTTGCTGAATTCTTAAAATATCACTTGAAAATAAAGAGAATATTAAACGATCATTGCTTTGATTGAATACATTCTTTATTCTTGTTTTAAACTCTAAAATTGTACCTCTCGATTGCTCATTATTCGCGCCTAAGGATTCTGTTAATAAAGCTAGTACTCCTTCTTTTGCAAATACAGCTAAAGATCTAAACATATGTGCATAGTCAATATGCGAATTTTGGTCAAAATTGTAATTACTTGTGTAAATGATATATCCATCATCACTCTTAAGCGCAATACCATAGCTTTCAGGTAAATTGTGGCTTACCTCAAAGAAACGAATCGTGACATCCTGGAACTTAAGTGCAGTTTTCGAAGTTACTACCTCCAAAGAGGCTTTAGAATAATCGACATTTTGGTCATCCTTTAAAATATCACCTAAAACTGCCATCGTGTATTTAGAGCCATAGATTCTTAAATCCGGCTTTTCCTTTAATAAATGGATTACTCCGCCAATGTGGTCCATATGGGCATGAGATAGGAATAATCCTTGAATTCTATCCTTATTTTCTGATAAATAGGTTAAATCGTTAACAATAATATCTACACCATAGGAATCCTGATTTGGATATTTCATACCACAATCCATAACAAAAATCATGTTGTTAACTTCAATGACATATAAATTTTTGCCATCCTCTTGAACTCCACCAAGAGCAATAAAATTAATCTTACTCATAATAAAAAATACTGCCTTTGTTTGTTAATTTGGCTCCTCCATTCTTCATTTTTAAGAATCGTATCTTATTAGTTTTATTATACATCGTTTTTTTGGATTAAACAATAGCATTATTCGAAAACAAAAGGCACCGAAGTGCCCTTCATCGTGTCTCGTTTAAGATTACTTAGCGAAGTGGTCAACGCCAATTTCAACAACTAAGCCCTTAGTAGCTGTGAATGTATGGTTTTCTAGATCTTCGTTCCAGATTCCCTTCTCAACAGCTTCCCAATCCTTAGCAGCTAAAACCTTGAACTCAACAACAGCATTTGCATCGAACTTCTTAGAAACTTCGAACTTGCCATCAACAGCCTTTAAAGCTACGGCGTTCTTAGCATCCCAAGCTCCAAGGTTTTCAGTATTACCTACTACATAAACCTTATCAGCATTTGCATTTACTGTAATCTTTACTGTTACCTGTGCGGCAGCAGCAGTTGTTTTCTTTGCAGCCATTTTCAATCCCTCCTACTATCTCAAGTATATAACACTCTTTTTCTCATTTAAATATGGTAAACGTTTCCTATATTTCGATTGAAACGTTTACAACACTGTTTTTTCACAAATATTGCCACTTTTTACCCATTACTTTTTGTGATACAATGGATTTGGTGATAAAAATGGCATTAAATTTTCCAAATAAAAAGGCAAGAATTACAACTTCTACCGAAAGACAAATCAAACAAAAGTCCTCTACTAAAACTACCAATATGGCAAAAGCCAATTTAGGTATGGATTTAGAGGAATTAATTAATGAATCTAATGAATATTATTTAAATAATGATTTTGCAGTAATTCATAAGAAGCCTACTCCTGTACAAATTGTTAAAGTAGAATACCCTATGAGAAGTAAGGCAGTCATTACAGAGGCTTATTATAAAACCCCATCCACTACGGATTATAATGGTATATATAAGGGTAGATATATTGATTTTGAAGCAAAGGAAAATCATAATAAAACCTCCTTCCCTCTAGCAAATATTCACCCACACCAAATCGAGCACTTAGAAAGAATCATCAAGCATGGTGGAATTAGCTTTTTAATTGTTTATTGGAGTGTCTATAATGAATATTATCTACTACCCTTTCCAGTTTGTAAGGAATATTGGGATAATTCCTTAAAGGATGGTAGAAAATCCATTCCTTATGAAGCATTTAAGGAAAGAGCCTTTTTAATTAAGGAAGGCTATTTACCTAGATTAAATTTTCTAAAGACAGTTGATGAAGTATTCTTAAAATAGGATACTTCTTTTTTATGTAAAAAGAGAGACTTTAAAAGTCTCCCTCTAAAATAATTTCATAGGCTCTTTTTAAAATAGGCATTTCTCTATTATAGACTAATCTTCCTATTTTTGTTTTTCTTCCATTCTCATATTCCTTAACTGCATCTTCATATTTAAAGCATACTCTAGATAGATGATATTTATTCCTTTCATCCTCTGTTAAATGATTATTCCCAAATTTCGTTATTTTACATAGGAAATAATGATTTATATTATGTCTATGAATCTGATTATAATAATCGGATACAACACCTATCTTAGCCAATATATCCACAGATACTCCCATCTCTTCTTCTAATTCTCTTTGGATAGCAGTATCTATAGATTCCATATCCTCTACTCCACCACCAGAGGTTTCGATATAGAATGCTTTACCAAATTCATCATCTCTATTTACTCTTACAAAATAGAAATTCTTTTCATCATCTATAACAATAGCTCTTGCGATGGTTCTATCATGATCAATTATTGTCAAGGGCCATTCTTCATCTTTTAGGTTCAAAAATAATTCTTCCATATTAGCCTCTTAAGGATTTTAAGTATTCTTTATGGGAATCCGATACACGATAGCTTTCTAAAGCCTTTTGAATGGCCTTTTTGAAAACAAATGAATCTAATAAATGATTTTCAAAATAGGGAATGGTCTCTTCATATTTTTTTGCTAAGGCAGTGGCAAAATACCAAGCCTGCATCATCTTAAGGTAATAATCATCACCCTTTTTCTTTGCGATTAAATCTAAATATTCCATTTTAAAATCATCACCTAAGTATTCGTTCATTAAAATTCTCATACCAAATCTTGATGTATAAACATGCTCACTTTGAATCCAATTCTTTACAATTTCAATTAGCTTATTATGCATCTTATGAAATACCTTTGGACTCGATTGATCAGATACAGGCCAGCAATCGACATAAGGCAAAAAGAAATTTAATTCCTGAATGCATAAATCGAAATCCTTAATCATAGACACCAAAAACATATGTACTAGATTTTCCTCATAGTATTTATGAGGAACATCACGCAAGAATTCATTTGCTTCCTTAGTACCAAAGACATCCTTTGCTATTCTTTTCATATCTGGTGTTCTTACACCAATAATAGTATCCTTATCTATATTTGGCACAAGCTTCGATTGAAATTCCTTGTATTTATCATCCTTATACTCAATTAATCTATCATATATCATAGTAACACCCAAAATCATTATAACATAAGAAAAGAAAAACAGGCTATGCCTGTTTAACTAATTCGTTTAAAGAAATATCAGAACCAAACATTTTAATATAATCCTGATGAAGCTTTTTGTTATCACCTAAAAGCTTATTGTAGCTTGTTTTTAGATTTGCATCCTCTTCTGCAATAGTCATATCATCTTGGAATACATCCTTTTTAACGAATGGATAAGACTTTTGTCTCTTTGTAAAATCTGCACCAATATTCTTACGAATATCATAATAATACTGGCTAATTTTTGCAAATAAATCCTCAGGATATTCTACTTCCTTAAAGGTATCCTTATTTAATTCGTAAGCTTCCATAAAGCCTTTATAGTTATTTTCATAATAGAAAATTTTAAGCTTTTCGTATAATTCCTTTTCCTCATCAGTTACTAAGGCCTTTACAACAGGATGATTTTCCTTAATGAAATCTTGATAAATTCTTTCAAATTCCTTATTTTCATCAGGAGTATTATCATTTAAATGAGAAACGACACTATGAGCAACCTTATGCTTCTGTACAGCATTCTCTAATTCCTTAGAATAGCCTTCCTTAAAATCAGATAAAACCTTAGTTGTATCAAATTCAGGATTTTGGCTTCTGTTTTGTAAGCATGTTGCTAAAAGACCATTTTCTACTTCATAATAACGAACCTTTTGTAATAAATCAAAGAATTGATCATTATATCTATAATCTAATAAGATACAATCCTTTAAAAACTTTTCATAATTGTAGATGATAAGAGCAAATTCGTCCTTCATCTCTAAAAATTCTTGTTTATTCATAAATCCTCCAATTTAGCCTAAGCGCCTACTCCAAGTATCTGGAAGAATAATAATGCAGCTAAGCCATAATAAATTAATAATGCAGTGACATCGTTTATAGTTGTAATGAATGGACCTGATGCAACTGCAGGGTCGATCTTAATCTTATAAAAGATAATAGGTATTATAGATCCAACTAAGGATGAAACTGTCATCGCAACAAGTAAGGCAACGCCTACAATTCCAGATGCAGTTATTGCTTGTACTACATCATACTCGCTTCCGCTTACAACACCCTTTTTAAATATAAATAGGTAAAGCATAACGAAGCCAAAGGAAATGGTTGCTAAAATGATACCATTTAAAATACCTGTACAGAATTCCTTAAATATCGTTTTCGCAATCTTTTTGCCTGTTACATCATTTGTTGAAATCATACGAATAGTAACGGACAAGGACTGTGTACCTGCGTTACCTGCCATATCTAATACTAGAGTTTGGAAGAATGCAATAATGGCAAGTACGGCAACTACGTTTTCAAAATTCGCCATCGAAAATGAAATTAGTAAGTCTAGAATAAGTAATACAGCAAGCCATGGGATACGCTTCTTTACCGACTGGAATGGAGATTCATCTAAATCCTCTTCTTGAGTTAAACCTCCGAGTTTAGCGTAATCCTCACCCATCTCTTCGTCCATTGCCTCTTGAACGTCATCGTGGGTGATTGCACCAATCAATTTACCATTTTCATCTAGAATTGGGTAGGATGGTAGGGCATATTCCCTCATTTGAACTAAGCAATCCTCAACCTTATCCGTTGCTTTAAAGGATGGATAGTTTTGCTTTACGATTGTACCTAAATCTATACCCTCTCTTGCAACAATTAAATCACGAAGCTCAATAACTCCTACTAATTTATCTTGAATATCAACAACGTAAATATTCGATACATTATCGTTATCTGCAGCCTCTGCAATAACTCTCTTCATTGCTGTTTTAACGGAATTTGTTACTAAGATGCTTACATAGTTATTGGTCATCTTAGAACCAATTTGGTCATCATCATATTTTAAGATATCCTGGATATCCTCTTTTGCCTCTGGCTCCATTAAGTCTACGATTTCCTTACGGTCATCCTCATCTAGCTCTTCTAGAATATCGATAGCATCATCGGCATCCATCTTTTCAATGACATCGGCAGCTTCTGCTGGCTTCATAGATGTAATTTGATCTTCGATATCTTCTGTATATAGTAATACCTCACCGAAGATTTCATCACCTAAGATTCTATGTAGCTCACTTCTTTCAGAATCATCTAAATCATCAAGCATGTCTGCGATATCATTTTCATGATATTGTAATAATTCACCCTTCTTGTCTTCATCGGATAAGGTCGGTGAAGCTAAGATTCGTTTTAATTCTTCTACATGGTCACGCTCTGGCATAATTAAACCCTCCTTATCATCTATGATATTTTATCACAAATAGGGTGAAAAAGTGAATAGAAAACAACAATAAAATAAATTAAAAAAACACTTGAAATGATTTCATTCCTGTTATATAATAATTGAGCGTTCGGAAAACGCAAGATATCAGATAACCTAAATCTGCTGGTAGCTCAGCTGGATAGAGCAACGGCCTTCTAAGCCGTGGGTCGAAGGTTCGAATCCTTTCCGGCAGGCCAGTCTGATATTTTAAGGCATGAAAATGCCTTTTTTTCTTTTTATTTTAAATTATTTTGTTATAATACTTACGAGGTATTATTTATGAAATATGATGATTATATAGAAGGCTTAGGCTTTAAAAGAAATAAAAATATATATGTAATGGAAAAGGATGGATATTATATTTATCTTAAGGATTGGCAATATATGGTATTAAATATACCATCCTTTTATATCCCATTAGATAAAGAAATTACAAAGGATGCAATAAAAGCATTACAGGTAGAAGCATTAGGTAATGCTTGTGCAGCTCTATCCTTAGGAAGTAAGGCAGATACACTTATTGTTACATTACCTGAGGGAAATAAAAATAAAAAGATTGATTTGATGAAGGAAATACTAGATAATGTCATAAATTGCTTAAAGGATATGGGCTATTTACCAATGCATATATGTCCTATTTGTAAAAAGGATGCAGAATATGATTTATTTGGAAGCCATTATTGTCCAATACATAAAGAATGTAGGAATGAATATTTATCTAAGCTTGAGGAGCTAAATAAAAAGACAACTGGATTTAACATAAAATATATTTTAGCACTTCTATTTGTCTTGATTGGTATTGGCTTAGGTCTAATTTTACCTATCCTATTAACTATAAATTTACATGATTATTTTACAGGAGTGCTTGCATTAATTCCTATTCTTGCAACACTAGGTTTATTCTTATCTAAAGCACCAAGTAAAAGATGGCTTAAAATTACCGTAGGAACATTAGTATTTCTATCTGTTGTAACCTTCTTAGCTATTTCTATTCCTTATATGATAGGGTATACAGAATCTAAGGATGCCTTCTCCTATTTCTTCCAAAATGGATGGGTAGGCTTTAGAAAGGTTTTATTTGGAGGAATCATATCCTTAGGTGGATTTGGTGGAGCAAAATTCCTAGATAAATTCAAAAAGGATTATAATAAAGAAATTGAGGCATTAAAGCAAAATGAAAAGGAGGACAATTAATCCTCCTTCTTTTCTTCTTCTAGATAATCGGAATCTTTTTCTTCCTTTTTCTTATTTTGGTTATTCCCATTTCTTTTCACTGGTTCTTTTTTATTAAATAAGACAAAGAATATAATTTCAATTAAAGTAAAGGCTAGAATTGCTAAAATAACTAAGAATTGATAATCAACTAAAAAGAATCCCCAAATACCAAATCCAATATAAAAGGCAGATACTCCTAATGTTAATCCACCAAAAAGCTTTTTATTCTTTTTAATTAAACAAAATAAACCATAATAAATTAATAGACAGCCTAAAACTAAAGCTGTAATATTATAAAATATAATTTCCATATCATTTAAACCTCGCAAATATTATATATCATTTTTTTATTTTTCAAAATATTATATTTAAAAAGATATAAAATAGGCGTATAATTAGTTTAAGTATTTAAAAAAGGAGAAATTATTTATGTTAGATATTAAGATTAATAAGATTGAAACTCCAAAGGCAAAGCCAGAAGGAGCCTTAGGCTTTGGTAAATATTTTACAGATCATATGTTTATGATGGACTATGATGAGGGAATTGGCTGGCATGATGCAAGAATCGTTCCATATGGACCAATCCCAATGTCTCCTGCATCAAGTGCACTACACTATGGTGCTGAAATTTTTGAAGGTATGAAGGCATATCATACAAAGGATGGTAAAATTCAATTATTCCGCCCATACGAAAACGCAAAGAGATTAAATTCCTCTGCAGAAAGATTATGCTTACCTGAATTACCTGTTGAGGATTTTGTACAGGCTGTTGTCACATTAGTTGATTTAGATAGAGATTGGGTACCACAGGATCCCGGTACATCCCTATATGTACGTCCATTCATGATTGGTGATGACCATTCCTTGGGTGTACATGGTGTACATCATGCCATTTTCATGGTTATTCTATCTCCTGTTGGTTCCTATTATAAGGAAGGCTTAAATCCTGTTTCTATTTTAATTGAGAAGGATGATGTTAGAGTTGCAGGTAAGGGTGGTACAGGCTACACGAAGTGTGGTGGTAACTACGCCGCTTCTACTCGTGCAGGTAAAAAGGCTGAGCTTAAGGGCTATTCACAGGTATTATGGCTTGATGCAGTAGAAAGAAAATACATCGAAGAGGTTGGCTCTATGAACGTAATGTTCAAGATTGATGGTGAGGTTGTAACTCCAGCCTTAGTTGGTTCTATCCTTCCTGGTATTACAAGAAAATCCTGTATTCAAATTTTAAAGGACGAGGGTATTCCTGTTACAGAAAGACGTATTACCGTAGATGAATTACTTAAGGCCCTTGAGGAGGGACGTCTTGAGGAGGCTTGGGGTACTGGTACTGCAGCTGTTATTTCTCCAATTGGTAAATTCGTTATCAACGATAAGGAATATGTAGTAAACAATGGAGAAATTGGTAAGGTTTCTCAAATGCTATATGATGAAATCACAGGAATT
>JAFPSY010000012.1:0-4232 GCA_017413585.1 Acholeplasmatales bacterium | reverse complement strand
TTAGCTAGCCTAGAATTTAATGTTTCTAATATCTTCTTACCTGTTTCTAAAATCAATGATTTAAGAAGAATTATTGTAAATTTAATGAATGAGGAAAGATTAACAAAAAGAGCTCCTATAATAAAAAAAGAAATCTCTTATGATAAGATTTCCTTTGAGGAAAACAAAAAAATCTCTGTATTTTGTACAACCAAGGAGCAATACCAGGCAGCCAAGGAGCTTGGAGTAGATATTATCTATTACGATAACTTCATAAGAAGAAATGAGGTTACATATCCAAAAATGGATAATGAGGTATTAGTTGGTGGATACGGTGGTATATACGCTTATAGAGGAAAAAATGAAATTGCTTCGGATTACACGATGAATGTCGTCAATTATAAGAGTGTGTATATGCTTCACAAGCTAGGTATAAATAGAATTTGCTTGTCCTTAGAAATCAATAAAGGTCAAATTGATGATTTGACAAGAGATTATTATAATATCTGTGGTGGATACCCTAATTTAGAAATGATTGTTTATGGTCATTCTCTAATGATGTTTACACATTATTGTCCTTTAAAGGTCTATAATCAATGCGGTAAATGTAGAGATAACAAATACATCTTAAAGGATGAATTTGGCACATTCCCTATAGAAAACCATAAGGATTGTACTACTTCTATTTTAAATGGCAAAATCTTAAATTTAATGGATGACCTAGATTCTATTTCACATGTAAATGTTTATAGAATTCAATTGACTCTAGAGGATTATAATGAATCCAAAAGAATTATAACTACACTTAAAAATAAATTAAATGGAGATCAAATAAAAACCTTCAATAAGGATTTACATACAAGGGGCCATTTCAATAAAGAAATATTATAAAAAAACACATCCATCTAGAATGTGTTTGTAAGAAGTATATAGGTGTCGCTTTTTGCGACATCTTTTATTTTTAATATTTCCTCCATTGTAGGATCAACAACAAACATTGTTGGTCCTGACCCTGAAACAAATACATCAATGCCTAATTCTTTAATCTCATTATAAAGATCTCTTAATTCCTTAGAGACCTTTAAAGAAACTGCCTCTAAATCATTAAAAATATTCCTTTTTAATTCATCCATTCTTTTGTTTTTTAAAGCCTTTATAATTCCATTAATTTTATCTTCCTTAGATTCACCCAAATATTCATAATTCTTATAAATCTCTTTCGTAGATAAGCCAACATTTGGCTTTATTAATAAAACATTTAATTTTGGCATTGCAATATCTAATGTGTTTACAACCTCTCCTCTTCCTGTACATAGGGCTACCTTATTTTTAATAAAGAAGCCAACATCACTACCTAGTGATGCAGAAATAGAAATAAGCTCCTCATCACTTAAATTTGTCTCATATAGCATATTTAAGCCTAAAAGCGTTGCGGCAGCATCGCTAGATCCACCCGCAAGCCCTGCAGCACTTGGAATGTTTTTCTTTATTTTGATATAAACACCACTAGAAATATTGGTTTTTTCGAAGAAAAGCTCCGCCGCTTTCCTCATAATATTATCCATAGGAAATGGATCATCCTCTATTTGAATAGAATCCGATACCTCCATTTCAATTTCATCATGAAGTGCAAGTGGTACCATTAAATTATTTACCCTGTGATATCCATTTTCTATATCCATAACCTCTAAGGCTAAATTGATTTTAGCATATGCATTAATTTTCATAATAATCCTCGATATAATCGCTCATTTTAATAAAATCTACAAGCTCTAATTCTTCACTTCTTACGCCATCCTTAATGCCTAATTTATGAAGCATTTCTGTTAAGAATTCCTTTTTATATTTTTGACTTAAATTATTCATTAGAGTCTTTCTTCTTTGATTAAAGCATAATCTTATAAAATCAAAAAAGAATTCTTCATTTTTAGCCTTATATGGTGGGTTATCATATAAGGATAGCTTTACAACAGCACTATCTACATTAGGAGATGGAATAAATACTGTTCTTGGTACCTTTAATTCTAAGCTTGCTAAAGCTCTATAGCCAATCGCAATCGATAATGCATTATAATCCTTTGTTTTAGGCTTTCCTGTAATTCTTTGTGCAACCTCAAGCTGCATCATCATTACATATTGTCTTATTTTTTCTGTTTTACTTAATAAACCTAAAATGATAGGGGTAGTAATATAATAGGGCAAATTTGCTACTAAATAGACATTTTTAAGGTCCTTTTTATATAAATCGATATCTTTATTGATATCTACTTCCAAAATGTCCTTATTGATAATCTCTAAATTGGAATAATCCTTAAATGTTTTATTTAAAATTGGAATTAAATCCTTATCAATTTCATAAGCTAAAACAAAGCCAGCCCTCTTCACTAAATGCTCTGTTAGGCTACCAAGCCCTGGACCTACCTCGATAACCAAGGTATCCTTATCTATATTTGCAGCATCCACAATTTTAGATAAAATATTTTGATCCGTTAAGAAATTTTGACCAAATTTCTTCTTTGCATATAGATCATTTTCCTTTAATGCTTCATTGATATATGAAGTAGTACCTATTTTACCTTGCATAGTAGATTCTCTAAGCTTCCTTTCGTAATTTGTAATAAATTTAATCTTTTTAAAAATGTTTTCGCATTAGGCTTACCAATATTTAAAATGAAAGATATTTTATCTCTTAAAATTTTACTGTTTTTATCGCCTATTAGCCCTAAGGAATATAAATCCTTATTCGTAATCGTATCTTTTAAAACACTAGGGGTATATACATTTTCTAAGGATGCACGAATAGCTTCAATAGAGGCATGCTCAATACCTACCTTCTTCTTGTTATTCGAAATGCAATCCTTTTTTCTTAAAAATGCTTGTGAAGCACTTGGTATCTCATTTGTAATAATGCTTCTTATTCTTTCTCCTGGTGAATCTGGGTCTGTAAAAATAATGATTCTATGTGTTTTGGCTAATTCCTTAATTAGCTCTATCGTTTCATTACTTATTTCACTACCATTCGTAATGACACATTCCGCATTTGGGTATGCTGCTTTAACCTTTATTTCGTCATGTGTACCTTCAACAACTATTATATCCATACTAATCCTCAAAATAGAATATTCTTTCTATTTCCTTATAGCTTGATGATCTTAGTGCCTTAATGATTGGTGAATATTGATCTAAAGTCTTTAGGCTTCCATCAGGAAGTAATACTCTTATCGCATTAATATCACTCTTTGGTGAATGCATATAGGCAACACCAGAAACCTTAACATTCTTATAGAAATATTTACCATATTCCATGTTTTGATATTTTTGCTTTAATTCCTCTAGGAATTTCTCATCAGGCTCGTTGACAAGCTCAATAAAATTATATAAATGACGCTTTTCAAAAGCGTTAGCTAATTTATTTAATACAGGGTCACTACACCATGTTAATTGCTTGATAAAGCCATTGACATTCGTATCATCTAAATCGATATAGGATTCAATATCATCATTGTCCTTTAAAACATTTAAGAAGGAAATGATAGAGGCATCAATTCTTACACCTTCTATTGTTAAATCCTTAATTCTTTCGTAAATTCCCTCTAAAATCGTTTCATACGCTCTAGCTACAGGATGGTAATATACCTGGAAATACATATGATATCTACTCATTAAATAAGCCTCAATCGAATGTACACCAGAAGCTCTAACGCATACAGTACCATCAATAATCTTCATACTTCTTAAAATTCTATAATAGTCAATATGACCATAGGTAGCACCTGTCATATAAGCATCACGAGATAAATAATCCATACGGTCCACATCTAATTGGCTAGATACTAAGGATTCAATTAAAGGATGCTTATTATCATGTCTAATGACACTTGCAACATCCTCTGCTAAGCCTTCATGAATCGATAATATTTTATTTACATCGGTAAGTGGAGATAGAATTAATTTTACAGTCATATCCTCATGAGAGCATTCAAGTACATGCTCAAATGCGTGAGAATATGGACCATGTCCTATATCATGAAGTAAGGCTGCAATTAAAAAAACCAATTTTTCATATTCCGATACCTTATCCATTCCATCTACATTTTGAATGACTAAATTAGCCATTTGGTATGCACCTAGGGAATGCGTAAATCTAGAATGCTCGGCAGTCTGAAAAACCATCGCAACACCACTTAATTGCCTAATTCTTCTCAATCTTTGTAATTCTTTAGAATCGATTAAATCGCTGATAATCTTATAAT
>JAFPSY010000121.1:0-1691 GCA_017413585.1 Acholeplasmatales bacterium | reverse complement strand
TACCAGTAAAGCCATTTACAGGGGTTTCAGCATAAGCCTTTACATAGGCATCAAACTCGGATAGAGTCATTCCACTATAGGCCTTTGCGGCTGCATGGGCATGAATCATATCAAAGCCACTAGGAAGCTTCTTCCCCTCTCTTACAAATTCTCTGATTTGTGTTGCAGCTAATACCTCAGAGTCGGATGCCTTATCCTTATAGGATGGATCATCTAATACTCTATATTCTAGTAAATTATATTCAAAATAGGTTGGATATAATTCTCCAAGGAAGGTACCATCCATATCGAAGGTTGCAATTCTATCCTCCTTTGGAATAAAGTACTTTGAGGATTCATTTGTGACTTCCTCAACATAGCTTGTAAGTGTTCTTATGGCTTCACAATCATTCCAAAGCGTAAAATAATTCTTTTTTTCCTCTTTGTTTCCACAAGAGGCTAACGCAAGTAGCATTACAGGTACAATAGATAATTTAATAATACGTTTCATATTTTTGATCTCCTTTTAAAAAATTATACCATATTTTAGGCTATTTCCCAAGCTCAATCACATTATTATAAAGACAAGTCTTTTTATCATTTATTTTACTATCTATATGATAATGACCAAAATACCAATGCTTATATTTAATATTCTCTTCAAAATAATCAAGCATTTCATTATCTATAAATGCTTCACATTTATTACCATACACATATAAATTTGGGGAATATAAGGTTTTTGAATCTATACTATGGGTAATAATATAATCTACTTGATTATTATATTTTAATAGATTTTTTTTAGCCTCCTCTAGGTCTTCTATAGATGGAATCTCTTCCTTCCACCAGGATCTATGCTCACATCTCCTATATTTATCTATGGAGGTGCCACCTCCAAAGGTAAATATGGTTTTCTCTTCAAGAGTATAAATTTGACCTCTCATTAAATGGATTACATTATCCTTTATTTTATGAATTTTACCTCCATTCCATGTAGTAATGGGGTAAGAATTAAGAATGTCAAAATTCTCATGATTTCCATCCACAAATAAAACCATAAAGGGAAGCTTTGTGTAATAATATAAATCTCTATCTAGGGTATTTTTATTCCATATTGCACCAAAATCTCCAGCAATAATTAAATAATCCTCTTTAGATAATATATTTAATTCTACGATTCTTTCTATTTTTGGGTAATCGATAGTACCATGGGTATCCCCAGTAACAAGTATCATAATAACACCTCCAAAAGAAAAATCCTCAAATAAAGAGGATTTTAAGCCCAAGGGTCTAATTCATTTGGTATTCTTATATCCGATAGACATAATAATTCTGTTAAGAACCATTCTCCTGTGGATGGCTTAAGTCTTAATTTTATTTCTCTATCTGAATCAGCTCCACTAGAATGAACAAATAATGTGGCATAATTCTCTTCAGGGAAGGAATATGGATTTTGTTTTACTGTAATCGTTAGTGGCATAGTTGGAGTATAGCCATTCTCTTTCGTTGCACCATTAAAGAAGGAATATGGCTTATATTCCTTACCCTTTAGCCTGTCGTTTAAAAACTGAATCTCAAATGGAGATAATTTAGCTGGACCCTTTAATGCATTTAGCATTTCAAAGCATAGCTCTTTATTCTCCTTATATACGCATAAGGAAAGCATAGCTAGTGCTGCAGTTTTAAATGGAGTATCTAATCTAGCCTCG
>JAFPSY010000120.1:0-1601 GCA_017413585.1 Acholeplasmatales bacterium | reverse complement strand
TATCAAGCATTTGATTGGAATCCAATTCGCTTAGATTGCTTGTTTTTAGGCTTATTTATCGTTTTATTCTACTTATTCCGTTTGTTATATGATGTTAGAAAGCAAACGCAAAGAAGGCCAATTTATATTGAAGAGGATTCTAATTTAGATTTGGTGGATAATGATGAAGCAGAATAGAAAGGAGCTTAGTCTTGAAATACTAAGATTCTTAATTGTTGGTGGTTTAGCTACCTTAGTAGATTATTTAGTTACTTGGGTATTTAAGAATTATATTTGTCAAAACTTAGAGGTAAATTTAGCTGTATTTATTTATACTGCTGCAGGATTTACTGCTGGATTATTTACCAATTGGTTCTTACAAAAATTTGTATATAGATATATAACTAAGGATCAGCAAAGAAGCATGTTTGTCTTCTTTAAATTTGTTGTTTTATCCTTAATTGGCTTTGGTATTACATGGCTTGGTATGAGATTATCCGAGCCAATTCATGCGAAGGTTTTATTCGATTTTTGGTTCTTACATGATATCCAACTATGGTTCTGGGTATTTAAGGTTGTTCTTACAATTATCGTATTAATTATGAATTATATTGGAAGAAAGCTATTTGTTTTTAACCAAAAAAAGAATAAAGAAAGTTTGGATAATGAAGAATCTATAGATGAAGAAAAGGCAAAGGAATGAAAATTCCCTTGCCTTTTTTAATGCTTAATCGATTTTAAAATATAATATCCTTTATCTCTTGTGATAATTTCACAATTACCAAAAAGATTCTCTAAATGCTCCTTAGAAGATGGAGCACCCTGCTTCTTTTGTATTACAACCCACAATTCACCATTGGGAAGTAGATGCTCAAAGGCACCATCGTATATAGCAAATACCGTTTGCTTTCCTGCACGAATGGGTGGGTTAGTAATAATGGATGCAAACTGCATGCCTTGAACCTTTTCGTAAAGGTCACTATGGAATACTTCTGCATCCGCATTATTTTCTTTAATGTTTAAACAATTAAGATTATAGGCCCTTTCGTTAATCTCACACATTATTGCATGCTTCTTATATAATGTGGATAAAACGATACCTATTGGGCCATAGCCTGCACCCATATCTAAAATATTACCTTCAATATCATTTGGCTTAAATGCCTTTAGCATCGCGAATGTACCATAATCAATATATTCCTTAGAGAATACTCCACTATCCGTATGGAAATGGAAGGTATGGTCCATGAAATTGAATGTATAGATATTTGGGTTAGATTTTACGTTTTCTTGAGTTTTTGAATAATAATGTGTGTTCTTGTCCATAATCAAATAAAACCTTACTAAAAAAGGGCTTAAGACCCCTTAAGCCCACTTTTTATAACTAATTTAAAACAGATATTACTGAATTGTTAATTACTTAACTTCAACAGTAGCACCAGCAGCCTCTAACTTAGCCTTTAACTCGTCAGCTTCTGCCTTAGATACCTTTTCCTTAACAGCCTTAGGAGCGTTGTCAACTAAATCCTTAGCTTCCTTTAATCCTAAACCAGTTAATTCCTTAACAACCTTGATTACGCCTAACTTAGCAGCACCAGCAGATGTTAATACAACATCGAACT
>JAFPSY010000119.1:0-8760 GCA_017413585.1 Acholeplasmatales bacterium | reverse complement strand
TTCGTTATTCTTCTTGTTTATTATTGCATCTGTTGCAATGCTAACATTCGGAGTATTCTATTTAGATAAGAAGGAAAGAAGAAGAGATTATGTGGTTCCATTCATTTTCGGTGGAGCACTAATTCTATATTCCTTATTACTTATTAAGGAAATATCTCAATTTAAACGATGGGATACTCTATATTATAGAATCAGTAATGAAGGCATTATAGGATTCTATATATTCGCATTCCTACTTGGTGTATTTATTTTACTTCATACGATATTTAAAATTAAAAATAAAAGAAATAGTCATTATCTATCCATTGCGGTAGTTATATCCTTCGCATTTATGTGTCTTGCCTTTGGTATTAAGGTTGGATATACAGATTATTTCTCTAAGTTTAAATATGGAACAGGTCTTCCTGCAAATGCTGGATATATAGTAAATAATGAGGATATAAATAACTATCCTTCAAGCTTTGAAATAAAATCTATGCTATGCTTCTTAACCATGGTACTATATGTAGGATGTCTACTTATTTGGAAGCCATATATTTCTATTGCAATGCTTACCACATTCTTTATGGGATTCTATGTTTTACTTGATGCTGATGCGACAAATAGAGTTTTTGCCGATGGTGAAAAGGTAAACTACATTACCTTCTTAATTTCCTTAACGGTTGTAACAGTATCTATTTACCAACAGAGATTAAGAGAAGGAAAGAAGAGCGAGGAACTTGAAAGAATCGCTATTTATGATGATACAACAGGTATTCATAACCTACACTATTTCACAAGTGAGGTTAAAGCCTTAATGGATGATCCTTCTGTTGAAATGGCAGAATATAAATTCTTATTTATTAATATTGAAAACTTTAAAACCTTCAATGACCAAATGGGATTCCAGGAGGGTAATATATTCTTAAAATCCTTCGCAAAAAGCTTAGAGAATATCTTCTCTGAGGCTTTAGTTTCCCGTCAGGCCGATGACCATTTTGCAGTTCTTACAAAATGTATTGACCTAGACGAAAGATTAATTCAATTAAAGGATGTATTAAGAGAATTATCTAAGGATGTATATCTAGAGCTTAAGGTTGGTGGATACGTATCTATAAGAGATAAGGAAGACCCAAGAAGAGCCTTAGATAAGGCAAGATATGCCAGTGGCTTAATTAAACAAAAATATGGTGTTTATTATAGTGAATATGATGATAATATTCATAATAAATATCATAAGAGACAATATATTGTAAACCATATTGACCAAGCAGTTGCTGAAGGCTGGGTTAAGGCATTCTACCAGCCAGTTGTATGGAGTGAGAATAATGAATTATGTGGATGTGAAGCACTAGCTCGATGGATTGATCCAATCTATGGATTCCTATCTCCTGGTGAATTCATTCCAATCCTTGAGGAGCATAGATTAATTCATAAGCTTGATGCAGCAATCTTTGAGATTGTATGTAAGGACATAAGAGATGCAATGGATAATGGTAAGAAATTTGTACCAGTATCCTTAAACTTCTCAAGATTAGATTTTGAATTAATGGATGCAGTTAAGGTATTAAATGATTTAGTAGAAAAATATAATGTACCAAAGGATTATATCCATGTTGAGGTAACAGAAAGTGCCTTAACCGATAATCTAAATCTATTAAGAGATGCAATGGACAAGTTCCATGCCCTAGGCTATGCTATATGGCTAGATGATTTTGGTTCTGGCTATTCATCCTTAAATGTATTAAAGGATTATAAATTTGATGTATTAAAGATTGATATGAAGTTCTTATCAAGCTTTGAAACAAATCCAAAATCAAAGGATATCATCCAATGTGTAGTTGACCTTGCAAAGAAGGTTGACATGAAGACATTAACTGAGGGTGTAGAAACCAAGGAGCAAGCAGAATTCTTGAAGCTTGTTGGCTGTGGTAGACTACAAGGCTACCTATTCGGTAAGCCATTACCTATAGCGGATATTTATCAAGGCATTGAAAGTGGTAAATATATTGTTTCTGATACAATAATCTAAGAAGAAGGCCTTCGGGCCTTCTTTTTACAAAAGGAGTTGTTCTTATGGATAAAAATAATGAATTATTCATATTCTTATATAAAAAGCTTGAATCTATTTTAGCCTGTACTGTAAAAGCAAGGCCTCAGGATTCCCCTATTTGGGTATTTGAAAATGAGCTCAAGAAGAGTGATGATGCAAAGAAAAAGGCTAGGGCAGAAAAATATCTAATCGTACGTACGATGAGGAATATTTTAACGCATGATGATTTAGGTAATGATGGCCCATTTGTAGTTAATGAGGATACAATAAAATTCCTAGAAGAGGAAATAAGATTACTTGAGGAGCAAAAATGTGCCATTGATGTATGTGTACCATTTTCATCCCTATTATATGCAACAAAGAATTCCTTAGTTACAAGTATTGCATCCCGTATGCTAGAGAAGGGGATTACCAATGTACCTATCCTAGAGGAAAAAAAGGTTGTTGGTATGTTTAATGGTAAGGCCTTCATTCACATTATGAAAAGTAGAAGGGGAGTAACCATTAATGAGGGAACGAAGATGAAGGATATTCGTCAATTCCTATATTTAGATATGAATGATGGAATCCGTTATGAATTTGTTGCAAAAAATACTAAGGTAGATATATTAGCTCAGGTATTTAAAAGAAATAATAAGGGTAAGGTTGAGCTTTTAATTGTCACAGAAACAGGAAATAAATATGAACCTATTTTAGGTGTAATATCCCCTCATGATATATTAGATAAGGCATAATGAAAATAGCAATTCCAGAAATTTTGGAATTGCTTTTTTCTTGCATTAAGTTATGATATAATATCTTTTGTTTTAGGAGGTATATTATGCAAGAAGATAATAATGAAATAAGAAATACCTCTTTTAGAAATGAAGAAATATTTGATCATGGGGATGAGATATTTCGTGAGGGTGATGAAATATATAAATCCCTAGAGCTTTTAGATTATAAGGAGAATTTTTCTTATGATACAAAGGTAAAGAAAAAATCAAAAATGATAGGTCAAATTACAGGTATAGGATTATCTAGTGCAGGGCTATTAACCTTCTTGGTTGCGGTAATTTTATCTATGGTTGCAACCAATCCCTTTCACCCTGAGGTATATGAGCCTACATTTAAAATAGATACGATATGGAATAGCCTAGAATATAGCTTTGAATATAAAAACCCATTTGGGGTGAATTTATATGTGGATTTAGAAAATGATAATAAAGAATCCTTTAATAAAACATTAGTTAAAGAAAAGAATAAATTTAGTGGAATATTTGAGGATATAGATATGAATATAGATTATACCTTTGTCGTATACCAGGAGCAATATAATTCTAAGGTATATTATTATACAAAAAGACTAAAGGATATTAGATGAGGTACTTATGGAAGCTAAGAAAAAACCAACAAAGAAGAAAATGAAGGTACAAGAAAAATTAATAGAAATTCAAACGAAGGAGCAAAAGGGTAGAAGAAGAAAAAGAAGATTTAGAAAGGCTCGTGCTTGGTTCTTTGCTACTCTCGGCGTAGGAATTGTTATTCTTTTATTATTCTCTAAAAACTTCTTTGGTATTGATTTATTAAATAAGGGTGAGGAGGATTCCTACATTCAAACCATTGGACAATGGTTTATGGATTCCCGTGCCTCATGGGCACATACAGCATTAACGATTGTATTAACCCTACTTGCTATATTCCTACTTAAGGTAATAAGAAGAGGCATTGGAATGAAGAATAAAAAGATTGCAACCTTCATTTCCCTATCCTTTTCCTTACTTAAATGGGTTATTATCATTGCTGCAGTCATTCGTATATTAATGGTTTGGGGAGTGGATGTATTAACCATTCTTGCAGGACTTGGAATTGTTGCTTTAATTATTGGTTTAGGCTGTCAATCCCTAATTAGTGATATTGTTGCAGGTATCTTCTTAGTTGTAGATAATGCATTTGAGGTTGGAGATATTGTAGTCATTGATGGCTTTAGAGGTCATGTAAAGGAAATTGGCTTAAAATCTACGAAATTCGAAGATGAGGGTGGAAACATTAAGCTAATCCAAAACTCAGATATCGCAACCGTAGTAAATCTAACAAATTCCTATTCCCTAGCCATTAATGAAATTGGTATTGGCTATAACGAAAGCATTAAAAAGGTGGAAGCCTTAATTGCTGAAAACATGGATGAGATTGTATATGGTATTCACGGCATCATAAAGGGACCATTCTATAAGGGAGTATCTGAAATGGCATCAAGCCAGGTTACCTTAAGATTTGTCACTACCTGTCTAGAGGAGGATAGATTCCAAATTGAGCGTGAGCTAAATCGTAATTTTTTAATCTTCCTTCACGAGCATGATATTACAATTCCATTCCCACAGGTTACTGTAAATAAGCAAGACCCTAATCATCTAAAGGTTACAAAAAAGGATGAAAAGAAGGCAGAAGAATTCCTAGATGTCCAAAGAAAGGAAAAGCTAGGAATAGAAGAAAATTAACAAAAAATACCTCTTAGGAGGTGTTTTTTTATGATATAATTATTTTTATACGAGAGGTGAATAGTATGAAGGTGAAAAGAAATCTAAAATTTCATATTCTAGCTATACTATCTATTCTTTTTACTCTGTTTATTTTTGTTGAAGAAATTATGCCATATTCCTGGAGTAAGGCTCAAAATGTATGGATATCAAATATTACCAATAAGGTATTACAATTCTTTAGAGGAAATATCTATTATACGATTGATCATATCGAGCTTATAGATGACTTTAAGCCCTTAGGAGATTTAGCAGGAGAAAACACTATAGGTGTTAATGAAATTTGTGTATTGAAATATAAATATAGGGATTCGAATAAGGAATATGAAAAGGATATTCATTATGAAATATTGAATAAGGATTATACAAAAATTAAATATGAATTTAGGGATGATTTCTTATATTTTTATATTCAAAGTGAGATCAAAGGGGATAACACCTTAAGTATTTATAATAATAAAAATCAATTATTAGATGAATATAGCTATAAAGCTATAGATGATATAAAGGAATTAAATTATGACATTATCCTAAATAAGGATGAGGTAAAAAGAAATGCCTATATAACCTTTGATTATTCCTTCTATAATCATTATTATGATACCTATAGGAATTATGGCTTCTTTAAAATGAATAATTATTTTGATACCTATACAAGGCATGATGTCTTAAGTATAGGATCTTCCAATTTATTATTTAAGGAATATTATATTAAATTATTATATTTAGATCATTTTGAATTTAAAACCTCAAGCCCATATATTGAAGTATTACCCTACCAGCAATATATAATTATAGATTCTAAGTGTGAGCCAGGAATTCATTATATTGAAAATGAAAAGGGAAATAGATATTATTTTACAGTATTAGATTCTATATATAATAAAGTCTTAGATAACCCAAATATAACGATATCTAAATCAGATACATCTCCATATTTATCTACGAATCATAAATCTCTAGAGCATGATATCATAGAATTTGAAAATATGACTGCTGAAGGCTTTAGGGTAGTATCTACAAATCCTAAGAATTATTATTTCTTTCCACAATATTATTATGCCTCCGATGGAAACTTAAAAAGAGCTTCTACAGGATTCTTTATCTATATGAAGGAGGTAACCGAAAATGATACCTTCTATATAGAAACGATAATAAACCATAATGGGGAAAAAATAAAATCGAATGTAGTGAATCTTATAGGCTATGAAAGAGGGAGTACTCCAAAGATAGATAGTGAAATGTATAAGAAATTTAAAACCTATCCTTTAGAGGTATTTAAGGATGGTACTCTGTTAGAGAATACAATATCTCTAGAAATGAAAAAGGGAGATGTTTTGGTATTTGATGTCAGAATAAATCATGAGCCATTAGATTTTAATAAGAGATTATATGCAACCCAAACAAATTCAAATATTATTAAGGTAACTATAGATCAGGATGAATCTAAGCTTTATATTGAATGCTTAGATTATGGAGAATCTACCATTTCCTTTAATAATTTATATAAGAATAATTATAAGATAAAATGCTATACCAAGGATGGCTATGTTATATCAAATGTAGGTGGCTTATCCTTAAGCCAATTCGTTCAAAAGAATCTAGGACATATTGCTTGCTATGTCATATTAGGATTCTTAATATCTTTAACAATATATGCTTATTTTGGCTTTAAGGATTTAAATATAAAATACTATTTTATAGGTATGCTTATAACAATGACCTATGGAATACTTACAGAAACCTTACAGCATTTCATTCCAGAAAGAGATATGAGTACCCTAGATTTTTTAAGAAATACATTATCTGTATTTTTGGGATTTGCTATAGTATATATAGTCTATTTGTTCAGGTATTATTTAAAGCCTAAGGAAATTAAATTGTTTTAGTAAAACTCTTTCATCAATACAAAAATAATTTTTATGCTAAAATGTATGGGTGAGGTAATTTTTATGAGTCTAAAGGAAAAAACGAAAAAGTATCTGAATAAGAAATGTAAAAATTCCATAAAGGGTAAAACCATAGTAATCACAGGTGCAACCAGTGGGGTTGGACTTAAGGCGGCTGAGGAATTATTATACCTAGGTGCAAATCTAATTCTTGCTGCAAGAAACCAAAAAAAGGCAGAGGAAATTAAAAAGAATCTAGAAGAAGAATACAAGGATTCTACTATAGATATTTATCCTTTAGACCTTGCAAGCTTAGATTCTATAAAAAAATTTGCTGCAAGAATTAAAAGAAATAAGGTAGATGTCTATGGATTTGTCAATAACGCAGGTGTGTTTAGTGGAAATAATAGAACTGTAGATAATTATCCTTTAGTTATGGGTACAAATTATATTGGTACATTCGTTTTAGTTGAAAGATTATTACCTTATTTCATGAGCTTATCTCATGATGTTAAATTAATAAATACATCCAGTATTTCCTATAAAAGTGGAAAGATTAATTATAATGATTTCTTCTTTGAAAAGAAGAAAAAGGGCTCATTCCAAATCTATTCAAGAAGTAAGCTTTGCCTAACAAAATATTCTATCTATCTAGCAAATAAATATATGGATAGCAATATTCAAACGATAATGACTCATCCAGGAATTGCAAAAACTAGTCTTTTAATGGATATGTTTAAGCCTTGGTACATGAGAATATTTAAGCCTATGGCCAATATATTTATGAAGCCAGAAAAGGCATCCCTTTCTATTCCTTATGCATTAACGAATGATGTAAGAAGTGGATCCTTAATTGGTCCAAATCATCTTTTTGATGGATGGGGTTATCCAAAAATCAATAAGCTAAAGAAGAAGGCTTATTCTGAAATTGAACAATTAATTGTATATACTAAGGGTATACTAAAGAAGGATATTTAAGGTGTAGATTCGTCTACACTTTTTTTACGCAAAAAAAGGGGCATAAAATGTCCCGATTATTTAACCAAATATACAATTGCCTCATAAGGAGATAATACAATATCCTTATGATCATATTCCTTATTATAATTCTTAAGTAATACCTTATCGATTTCAAATGGAATGGTATAAGGTATTTTTTTATCTGTCATATTCACTAAAATGATGATGGTTTGATTCTTATATTCTCTTTTATATAAGAAGATATCTCTATTATCTAAATCTAGGGCAGTAAATGTACCATAAACAAAGGTATCCTTATATAATGGATTCTTTCTTAATTGAATTAATTCCTTATAATAATTTAATATAGAATCTGGATCCTTTGCTTCATCTGTTGCGTTTACAAAGGTATAATTTGGATTAATCTTAAGCCAAGGCTTTGTGCCTAAATTGAATCCAGCATTTATGGTATTATCCCACTGGAATGGAGTTCTTGCGTTATCTCTTGCTTCCTTATAGCAGGCTTCCATAAATTCCTCATGGGTTATATCCTTTAGGCCAAGTACATAATCCTTATATGCACCATGAACCTCAACATCATTATAATCATCTAAGCTATCCATTCTGATATTCATCATACCAATTTCTTGTCCTTGGTAAATATATGGAGTACCCTTTTGAAAATAAACCATTGTGGCGATAGCTTTTGCAGATTCCTTAGGGAATTCTACACTACCAAAGCGGTTAATGCATCTACCTAAATCATGATTTTCAACGAATAATGCATTCCATGATTTAAGGTTTAATCCATTTTGATATTTAATCCATGTATCCTTACAATATTTCATATCAATTGGCTTAGGTGTAAATTTACCATGCCTTGAATTATCATTGGTAGAAGAGGTACATTCAAATTGGAAAACCATATTGAATTCGTTTCTTTCAGGTAATGTAAAATCTAATGCATCATTTAAATTACCCCATGCCTCACCTACAGTGATAATATCATAATTACCATAGCTTGTTCTATAAAGCTCCTGTACTCTTTCATGAAGCTTAGGACCATATCCATAAATACCATTATCGATTTGTTTTCCAATCATATGGATAACATCAAAGCGGATACCACGAATACCCTTTTTCATCCAGAAATTAATAGCATTTTCAATTTCTTCCATAATCTTTGGATTATCGAAATTTAAATCAGGCTGCTCCTTAGCAAATTCATGGAAATAATATTGATTTAAGGATTCCACATATTCCCATGCCTCTCCACCGAAGCAGGATTTATGTTCGGGGTGCATTGGCTTGTCTCTAAAAATGAAATAATCATGATATGGATTATCCTTAGATTTTATAGCCT
>JAFPSY010000118.1:0-3248 GCA_017413585.1 Acholeplasmatales bacterium | reverse complement strand
GCTTGCATCTCCATGGTCTCTATAATTAAATAAAGGCTTTAAGGATAATGTCGTATCTATTTTAGATGTAACTATATAAGAAATAGCAACTGTATTTTCGCCATAGACTGGAGCAGTTCTTTTTACAATTTCAAAATCCTTACCCCTATAGGTAAATGTAGGATATGCATCATAAGTAAATTCATCTAATGCATCATGATGATCAACGAAAGAATCTACATATTCTTGGCATTCAAGGCTAGTATTTCCTATTTTTTCATCGATTTTACCTAAAATCATCATTCTATTGACTGGTGCCTTTAATGATGCAATTAAATAACCATAATGCTTTCTATTGAAGGAATTGATGATAGACCCTGAGGAATATCCTCCTATTCCATTTGCCATAGAATAGCATTTTCCATTATTTATTATAAAATCCTTTAATTCTTCTTTTGTAAACTTATACATAATAATCTCCTCAAAGAAAAGGACTAACCCAAAGGGTAAGTCCATATTTTAAATTTCAAAATCGGTTACGGTTGCAAAGCCATGATTACATAGGAATGTAACAATATCAAATACATATTGATTTAATACATCTAAATCATAATATACAACCCCATGCTGTAAAACACTAGTAAGTGGTGTAAGTGCAAAAATTTCCATGTCCTTAATTGGCTTTCTTACAAGACGGAATCTTGTAACCATCTTTTTCGCAGCATCATCTAGGATTAATTCTCTTTTTGCAATACCATCGATAGAATATGTCTTAAAGCTCATTCCCTCCTCTAAGACATCAAAGGTTCTTAAGAAGGAATATAGATTTCTATCTATATCTGTATTTTCCATTAATAAAAGCTCTGTTTCTAAATCCTCATTCAGCTTTTTATTGATTTCCTCTATAACATCATGAACAATGATAGAATCTAATGGTAGTTCAATTTTAAATTCTTCTCTTTTACCAAAATACATTTGCATATGCTCTAATCTAAGCTCATTGGCTGTTTTTAAAACCTTCATAAGTACCACCTCTTTTTGTATCGCAAGCTATTTATTTAATTATATAACTTTTATAGTTATTCTTCAAGAAAAAAGAAAAACACAGCAAAGCTGTGCTATTCGAAATACCCATTATTTAAATTGTAATAGCAATCTAAATAGGAAATGAATTCCTTTGCCTCCTCTCCAATCGTAAAGGATGTATTTCTTTCGATTTCCTCTTCGATATTCGAAAATTTTACATCTACGATATAGGATATTGGATAAATATTAATTAGCTTTTTTAATATTTCCTTCTTAGGATATAAAATGGATAAGGTTTCATGTAATAAATCGTATAATTTAAAATCCTCATCCTCTGTATCCTTTTTTAAAAGTCCATAATATAAGAATTGCTCTGTAATTCCTGGTTCAACACCAATAAGATCAATGATTTCATACATTTCATCATCATTAATTCTTGCAATATTAATTTTAAATGCAGTTATACAGGTCATCTTCCCACCACACTTTTTATATCCTGTAGCTCAAAGCGATATTTTTGGCTTACATTAGGATATTTTTCATGATCAACCTCACTTAAAAACATATCCTTTTTTCTTATCCATAGGGACATATCTCCATATAATCTTCTATAAACGACATATTCTTCCTTTGTCTCAGAATCATAAGCGACATCGATGACTAAATAATAATCTCCCTTAAAATGCTTATAGATCCCATTAATCTTCAATTCTCTCATCAAAAGACTCCTCCATTGGAATTTCTGTTTTCTTATTTCTCATATTCTTCTTCATGAATTTAAATAAAGCCTTAGGTCCCTTATAGACATAATATTTTAATAAATACTCTAACCTGTCATGAGTAGATTTTGTCATAGGTAGGTGGGATGCTTCCTTATAAAAATAATTTAAGGCTCCATCCTTTTTACTGTTTTTACCATTGTAGATTTCTGTTGCGGCTAACCTGTCACAAATGGATTCTGCCAAATAACGATTGGGCATATCGACTGGCTCTACCCTGTGGTTCATAACATTATCATCCATCCAGTAATCGACATGATGCTTGTTTCTACCCTTGTGATGCATCCATGCTTCACTATAGCCTTTTGCCTCTCTTTCTTTAAAGTGAGGACTTTTAGTACCTGTATAGTATTTCGCACCATTAAAAAATTCCGTAATTGACAATTTCGATAAATCATGGAAAAAGCCTTGAAAATATAGCCCACATTTGAAGCAATATTTCATGACTCTATTATGATGCTTTGTAATTGTCCTTAAATGTCCAAATATGTGCATAATATCTCTCCTTAAATATAAATAGGCGCATACATTTGAAAGCAAATACCAACGAATGCAGCAAAAGCAATATATAGGATAGGATGCTTCTTGAATCCAAAGATAGCAAGTGCGAATATAACACCTACAAGTACTGCCTTAAAATTAAATAATAAATAGATAAACTGTCCTATTGCTCTAAAGAAATCTAAGAATCCATCTACATGGCTAAATGCTAAATTAAAGGAATAATAAACGGCATTTACCATATTTTCATTCGAATCTAAATATTGATTGAATAAGGATACCTTAAGTACAGAATATACTGCAGCAAAGATTAAGCCAATGGATGCTGCTCTTAAGCCATAAAAAATCCAATTTACATATTTATTATCCTTAAATTTATCTAAGAATAAGGATACAAAGAATATTACAATAATGGATGGAGTGACAAGACCTAAGGTAGATACCATAGAGCCTAAGAAGGATAATCCTAAATGATTAAAATGTGTATTAAATACAGTATATCCTACATAAGTAGACATATTAATACCCATTGCACCAGGAGTGGATTCTGATACCGCAAGCATATTTGCTAAATCAGTTAGACTAAACCAATTCGTAGATAAGGATAATTCATTTAGGAATGGTATCGTCGCAAGACCACCACCAAAGGCTAGGAAGCCAACCTTAAAGAATTGGAAGAATACCTCAAAGACTAAGGTAGAATTTAAAGAAATTCTTATAATAATTCCAAAGATAAAAACGAGCCATAGAATAATAGCGGATAATAATCCTTCTCTATATTTTTTATTCTTAATAAATATAAAGGATAAGCACCCTACTAATCCTAAAGAAATACCTACAAGGAATCCGCCTAAGGCGATTCCAATAGATTTTAATGGCTTCTTATAATCCTTCTTTATGGATTCTTTTTTTACTTCTATCTTTTCTTTTTCTTCCCTCTTATTCTTCTTTTTACGTTCTCTT
>JAFPSY010000117.1:0-1788 GCA_017413585.1 Acholeplasmatales bacterium | reverse complement strand
TTAGAAGAGGATATTGTATTGCCTGTTATAAAGGAATTTAAATATTCTATTTTTAAAGATGCATTTAAGAATAATACAAAAATTAAAAATGTAAAAATACCAAATGGTGTACTTTCAATTGGGGAGGGTGCATTTAGTGGTTGCAGTAGCTTAAAATCTGTATTTATGGGTGAGGATATCTTAGCTATAGGTAAGGATGCATTTAATTCTTGTACCTCTATTTCCACTATTCAAATTGGCGCTAATGTCAAAGAAATTGGTGCGTTTGCCTTTAATAATTGTACCAATTTAGCCTGTATTACCTTCCCTAAAAGTGTCTTAAGAATAGGGCATGGGGCATTATACGGCTGTAAGAAGCTTGTAGAAATCTATAATTTAAGCTGGGTTAATTTAAGTGGCAACGAATTTGAGGTATCTACAGGATTATTCCAAAAGGTGATTCATTTAAATGAGAAGGGGAAATCTCATTTAATTACATTCGGGGATTATCAATTCATTTTAAAGGCTAAGGATCATGAATACTGCTTAATCAATTATTTAGGAAGCAATAAGGAGCCTTCCTTACCCAAAACTATATTTGGTCATAAATATTCTATTTATCATTATGCATTTTATCTAAATGAAGGAATTGTTGGTGTAAAAATACCTAAGGAGGTATTATATATAGGTGCATATGCCTTTAGTGAATGTAAGAGATTATCCTCTATTACGATTCCATCGAATATATACATGATATTAAATTCTAGCTTTTCTCATTGTCAAAGATTAGTTGATGTTACCTTAGAAGAAGGTATCAATCAAATTGGTTCTTATGCATTTTATGATTGTATCAATCTAGATAAGGTATATTTACCAAAATCCTTATATCATATTGATGATTCTGCATTCCCTAAGAATACTAAGGTAATACGTAAATGATTTTAAATTCATAAAGGAGTCCTTATGATTACAGTAAAGAAGATATACGAATTGTTTAAAAGTGAATCCTATGATGAAGCGATAAGAGAAATCAATACAGCCTTATCTTTGGACGATTCTATTGCATATTTATATTTCTATCGTTTTTTAGCCTTTAATCAGGATTATTCTCATATGGATTTTTCGGATTGCCAGGACGAAATAGATCTAAATAAGGCTATTGATTATGAGGAGGAATATTCCTATTTAGCTGAATTTAATCTAATTAAAAGATTAGAGGGTGCCTATAGGAAAATATTTATTGCGATAGTAAGAGAAGATGGGAAAGAAATCAATCGCCTTATGAAGAATATAGAGGATCATATAGAGGATGTTGATGTTCCTTATTTCGAAGAATTTATTTCAAATTTAGATGATAAGCAATTAAAGCTTTTAGCAAAGGTATTTAAAGCATGCTTTATGGAGTCTATGAAGAAATTATCCTCTGATGTTCTAAGTACGATTGCAAATGTAGATTTACCTATGGTAGAGGAAAGGGAAGAAAACTTAATCATTATAGGGAATTCGTTAGTTGGAGTAAAGGGAGAGCCTATCTATGTTAAGGTTCCGGATTATGTAAAAAGTATTTCAGGTGGTGCATTTAAAAATATTACATCCCTAAAAAAGATTGTATTATCCGAGAATGTGGAATCCATTGGGGATGAGGCATTTTATGGTTGTTTTAATTGTTATTGCTTTAAGCTAAATAAAAAATTAAAAAAAATAGGTGCAAGAGCCTTTGGCTATTGTAAAAGATTAAGAGCCATCAGCATTCCAAGGAATATTCATACACTAGGGGATGAGGCTTTTATGTATTGTAATAAGCTTAAG
>JAFPSY010000116.1:0-3160 GCA_017413585.1 Acholeplasmatales bacterium | reverse complement strand
GAAAGTGGCTTATATAGCCTAAAGGGTGCCCTAATCCATGGAAGAATTGAAATTGACTCTGATATAGATGTAGAGCTTGAGCTAAGTGGTGTAAAAATAACGAATTCCTATAATGCACCCATCTTTGCTAAAAATGCTAGAACCCTCAAGGTTCGTGCTATGGAGGATACCTATAATGAAATTATCGATGAAAGAAGTCAAAAGACAATCGATAATGAGGCATATGGTGAGGCTGCAATCTATGCAAAATGTGATTTAAAAATCTCTGGTAGAGGTGCTTTAGTGATTGAAGGTGGCTATAATAATGCTATCGCATCTACGGATGATTTAAATATAAAAAATATTATTTTAAATGCTACATCCATTAAAAATTGCTTAAGAGGAAATGATTCTGTTACCATTGAATCAGGAGATATTATTGCTGTATCTTTAGAAGGAGATGGCATTAAAAGTGATAATTCTGATGTATCTGGTAAAAATAACCAGCATGGTACAATTCATATTTTAGGTGGTACGATTTTAATTGATGCATTAGAGGATGGAATAGATTCCGCCTATGATGTCGATATATTTAATGGAGTATCTCTAACGATTACAACAGGTCGTATTCAATATTCAAGTATAGTTCCACAAGAATTGAATCCTGAATTATCCTCAAAGGGTATTAAAGCTTCCAATACCATCACCATTTATGGTGGTACAATAAAAATATTATCCAAGGATGATTGTATCCACGCGAATGGAAACGTGCTAATTGAATCGGAAAGTAAGGGTGGTCTTGGGGATGTCACAATTAATGGTGGTTATATCGATTTATTTAGCCATGATGATGGCATTCATGCCGATGGTATATTTACCCTAAATGGAGGTAATGTTTCTATTTCGAATGCAGTTGAGGGTGTTGAGGCAAATATCGTAAATGTCAATGGTGGAGATATGTATATTAAAGCCTATAATGACGGCTTAAATGCGACCTATGGAAAATATGATCCAGTAGTAAATGTCACAGGAGGTATCCTAAATATAACTGTAGTGGGAGATGATGTCGATGGAATCGACAGTAATGGATCCTATATCCAAGAGGGTGGTATCGTCATTTTAAGATCAAAGGCGAACGATATAAATGGTATGGTATTAGATGCTATAGGAGATATCAATATTACTGGTGGTACCTTTATAGGTGTTGGAAGTATAATGGATTATGCTATAGATAATAAGAGACTATATGATTCATCCTTATCTCTGGATAAGGGTACTTACTATATTAAGAATACAAATATTAAAATTGTAATGGAAGAAGAACTAACGGGTATTTATATCGCATCAAGCGAAATAGCAAGTGTTAAAATAGAGGATATTGAGAAGGTAGCATAATGATTCGTAAGGCAGAAGAAAAGGATATAGATAAAATCTTAGATTTACTAAGACAGGTTGCAAGAGTACATCATAAGGGTAGACCAGATATTTTCATGGATGGAACAAAATATGTGGAAGGTGAGCTAAAGCTTATGCTAAATAAGGATTTAGATCCTATCTTTGTTTATACAAATAAGGATGATTTACCGCTTGGCTATGTATTTTGTAATACCATTTGCCATAAGCATGATACCGTATTAACCGATATTAAGACTCTATATATTGATGATTTATGTGTAGATATAGAATATAGAGGCCAAGGGATTGGTACTAAGCTATACGAATATGTAAAAGAGTATGCAAAGGAAAATCATTATTATAATGTAACCTTAAATGTTTGGGAATTAAATCCTAGTGCGAAAAGATTTTATGAGCATTTAGGCTTACATGTATTAAAAACCTATATGGAAGAAATCATTTAAAAAAGAGGCTTTTGCCTCTTTTTAAAAATAGAAATATAAGGATATTACCTTTTTATTAATGGATATTTGCTTTTCATCCTTTAAATTTCCAAGCTCTCTATACATAGCACATCGATTAATTCCTAAATAATCTGCAAGCTCTGTATAGGTAAAGGGTAGGGTAATATTTTTTGATTTTTGTTGCTTTGAAATCAATTTAAAATATTCCAATAATCTTTCTCTTATAGTCTTTTGGGATAAAACCTGAATTCTTTCATTTCTTTTCAAAATAATATCAGACATAATTCGAATTAAATTTTCCTGAAGCTGCAAATAATAGGGCAGCTTTTTTATTCTATCGGAATAGATTTCAGTAAAGTCAATGAAGGTTATGGTACAAGGACTTACCGATACTACCTCATAATCATGAGAGGTAATTGAGGATATTCTTGTTCCAAAGATTTGATTTTTAGATAATTCCTCAACTAAAATTCTATCTCCATTGTAATCATTTCTTATAATTTGTACAAACCCGCTATCAATAATACCTATGGTATTATTATTTTCGGCATTGAATACAGTAACGCCTGAAGGGAATTGTGATTTAATTGCTCTTAGGTTTAAAAGAAGTGTTTTTTTATCGCTCTCTGGAATGTTAAAAAATAAGTCATTCATAGCTTGAATTCCCCCTCTTAAATTTATTATATCATTTTGGTTAGTTTGTTGTAAATACAACACTATATAAAATTTTTTAGGTATATAATATCACTTGAGTTTTTTGAAAAAGATGGTGGTATTATGAAGGTAATTAAACGAGATGGACATGTCGTAGATTTCTGTCCGGATAAGATTGAAGCAGCCATTGAAAAGGCGAATGCTTCTGTGGATGAGGATAAAAGAGTATCCCCTATCCAAATTAGAAATATAATTAAATATATTGAAACAAGGGACAAAAAAAGAATACTAGTAGAGGATATTCAGGATATCATTGAGCTAAAGCTCATGACGATTGGTAAATACGAGGTTGCTAAAAAATATATAACCTATCGTTATAGAAGAGAGCTTGTAAGAAAGAGTAATACAACAGACCAAACGATTAAGGAATTAATTGATGGCTCTAATGAATATTGGAATACAGAAAATTCAAATAAGAACGCAAGAGTTGTTACAACACAAAGAGATTATATTGCAGGTATTACATCTACCGATATCACAAAGAGATTTTTATTACCTCAGGATATTGCGGATGCACATGAGGCAGGTATTATTCATTTCCATGATGCGGATGCCCCTCAAATACACGTTTGTACATGGCAGCCTTACATGAAAGGTGGCAAGCCGTT
>JAFPSY010000115.1:0-10665 GCA_017413585.1 Acholeplasmatales bacterium | reverse complement strand
CCAAGCCTCTTGTGTTCCTCCATAGTAAATCTTTTTGAATGAAGAATTAAAGAATTGCCAACCACCGTTAAACTCAGTTACGGATGCTGGAATATATAAAGATTCTACGCGATTAAAGCCCCTAAAAATGCCACATATTAAATTGTTGATTCCTTCAGGAAGAATGATATCCTTTTGTAAGGAATACCTTTTTCCGTTATGTAAGACACTACCATTTTCATCTAAGAAATATATATTACCGCCACTATGGTTATATGGCATACCATCGCCATTAGCCCTTTCTAGCTTATTAAAAGTAAACCAATCTCCATCATAATAAAAATCAATTTCTCCGTTTTTAGCAAATGTGTCACCACCTGACCATTCAAGTGTGTTAGGGAAGGTAACAGAAGTGATGTTATTTTCAAAGTTAAATACATCATCATAAAAACCTTTTGTTCCTTCTGGAATAACTATTTCTGTGACATTGCTATCGATGATTCCAGTCATGTAAGTTAAACTATCGTTATCATATGTAAATTGGTCTTGTCTATATGCAATATTGGAATTTACCTTCCATTTAGCAGTCAATTCTAAATTACTATCCATAGTAAATGTATAGGTAGCAGAATTACTTACTAAAGTATCTTTACTATACCATCCATCAAATAAATAGCCTGGATATCCAGAAGCCTCTAAGGTAACGCTACTTCCTATTTCAAAGGATTTATTACTATATGGAGTTACATATCCATTATTGTTATCGCTGATGGTGGATAATGTAACAGATGTTGCCCATTTTGCAGTTAGAGTTAAATCCGCATTAATTTTAAACTTAAATGTAGGAGAAGTACTTACTACAGTATCTTGACTATACCAACCAGCAAATACATATCCTGTAGCTGGGGTTGCTTCAACAGTGATTTCATCATTCTCTTTAAAGATTTCCTTTGTAAAAGAAGTAATTGTACCACATGAAGTATCCTCATTTACTGTTGAGAATTCATAGGTTTTTGCCCATTTTGCAGTTAAGGTTATATCAGAATAAATCTTAAAGGAATAGCTAGTGCTTTTATTAAGTAAAACATCATCGATGTACCAACCAATAAATGTATATCCATCCTTTGCCTCTGCATTTAAGACTACTAAATCGCCATCATAATACTTTTGATTTGTAAAGGATGTAATATCTCCAGATTCTGGATTATCATTAATTGTGTTTATTATAAAGGCATTTAGGCTTTCCCATTTTGCTTGAATTACGGTATTGTGATTCATTGTAAATGTATAGATTCTATCTTGACTTAATAAAGTATCTCCCTCATACCAACCAATAAATTTATAGCTTTCCTTTGGGTTTGCCTTTAGTGTGACATTGGTATTTTCTTTAATACGGCTATCCTCATGAACTGTAATATCACCTGCATTAGAATTCGTATTTATCGTATTTAATGCATAGGTTTGGAATTCCATTTTCCATTTTGCAGTTAATTCTAAATTTGATTCTAGCTTAAGTAAATATTCGGTTTCACTTGTAATTTGGGTATCCCCATCATACCAGCCTAAGAAGGAATAGCCAAAGCTTGCAGTTGCAACTAAGCGTACGGTTGTACCGGCATCATAGGTAACCCCATTTAATTCTGTTGCACTTCCTGCAAATAAATCACTATTTTTGGTAGTTATTGTAAATTTAATGTTTTGTGTTTCTGTTTCTGTTGCAGTATTATCGCTATTATTACAGCTAACAGAAGTGGCTAGAGTAAAAGCAGCTAACAACGGAAACAAAATAGCTTTAGATTTTTTCATTATTTTTACCTCCTCGTATAAGTACACTGTTATAATAATTATAAAATGATTTCAAAAAAAGTATCATTTTTTGACTTAATTTATAGGCCACTATGACAAATATTTGAAATTACAAGTAAAAAAAGTAGAATTTTAAAGAAATGTAGGCAACAATTGGAATTGTTTTTTAAAGAGAATTGGTGTATATTCTTTCTAATACTAGCCATTTTTTGGGAGGTGATGCTTATGATAAAGGAATATAAAAATGGGGATGAATTTTTAAAGGAAAATCTATCCTACTTGGAATTAAATCCTTATATGACAAGCCTAATTATAGTAGATTCTTTGGCATTAAAGGAGATATCTAAATCAAATTATGCATTAAAAATCGAAGAAGATAATCAAAAGCTTTTGGCTATAAGAGTTGAATCATTTCCTTTATTATTTTATGGAGAGGAAAAGCTTCTTTCTAAGCTGTTAGAATATATTAATAAAAATGAATATATATATGATGGGGTTTTCACGTCCACTAAAATTGGAGATGAGCTATTAAAATTAAATATGGGATATTATAAAGATATAGGAATGGATTTTATGATTGCAGATTCTATATTTGAGCCATCCTCTAATAATGTTATAACCCCATCCCCATTGGATTTAGATGAAATCTATAAAAATACGATAGAATTTGTTAAGGATTGTGGGTTACACGATAAGATATATAAAGAAAAAATCCAAGAAAAATTAGATCATTATAGAGTAATCAAGGTGGGAAATGAAATCGTGAGCATGGCCTCCTATTCTATAGAAAGCAAGGATTCCTTAAGAATAACTCATGTATATACGAAAAAGGAATATAGAGGATTAAAATATGCAAGAATGGTAGTAAATACTCTTAAGAATGAAATCATTTCTATGGGCTATAAGGCTACATTAAATGTTGACGAGAAAAATCCTATTTCCTATCATTTATATACCTCACTAGGCTTTAAGAGGATGTTTTCTCAAGCAATTTATTTAAAGTAAATGTGAGGTCTATTATGCAAAGAAAAGAAAAAATAATTTCAAATAGAATCCTTTTAATGCCCTTAAGAGATATAGATTATATACCGATGATGGAAATGGTTAAGGATGATAAAATTAAAGAAACCTACATGCTACCTGATTTTTCAAGCATAGATGAGGAAGCCTCCTTTTTCCATCATTTAAAGGAATTATCCTTAAATTTAACTAAATTCATTTATGGCATATATTATAATGACCTATTGGTAGGCTTTATGAATGAGGTGGATAAGAAGGATTTAGAAATAGAGCTTGGCTATTTCATAAGCCCAAAATACTGGAATACTGGATTTGCAACAGAAGCCTTAGGTATTGCTATAGATAATTTATTTGAAATGGGCTATTCTATGGTTCTTGCTTCTTACTTTGAAGAAAATATTGCAAGTGCTAAGGTTATGCAAAAATGTGGAATGTTTTTATTAAATAGGAAGGATACTATAGAATATAGAGGTAAAATTCATAATTGTATTTATTATGGAATAAGAAAAATAGATAAAGAAAAATATGCAACCCTTATTGGAGATAAAATAATCCTAAGAGCTGCAAAGATAAAGGATTATTCATCCATGCTTAAAAATGTTTGGGGTGATATAGATGTATATAAATGGATGCTATATACTCCAACATTGAATGAAGAGGATGCTATAAAAAGAAATGAAAGATCTATGCAATTTCAAAAGAATCATTACGCATATTATATTGCTCTTAAGGAATCTGATATAGCGATTGGTCTATGTGGAATAAGAGAATATGAAGAGGGAAGATTCGAAGAAACAGGTATATGTATTGGCAAGGAATACCAAGGGATGGGCATTGGTAAGGAGGTAGTATCTCTTTTGTTAGATTTATCTTTCAACAAGCTTATGGCTAAGGATTTTCTATATGGCTATTTCAATGATAATATGAAATCTATGAAGCTTGCTAAATCCTTTGGATTTACCTATGATCATGAAATTGAGCTTATAAGACCTTGGGATAAGGAGAAAAAAAGAATATCTATATGTATTTTAAAAAAAGAGGATTATGAAAAATCCTTAGAAGAATAGATTCTATATTACATTTTTAAGTGGTTTGAGTGATCAAACCATTTTCTCTTGTAATAGATTTTTAATACCACATATGATATAATAAATTGAGGTATTATATATGGATATAAAGGAATATTTATTAAGCATTGATGAAATAAATACAGCTATATATACGATTAAAAAGAATGTAAGCATGAAGATGCAGCTTGTAGCTCCATATAAAAGAAAAGAGGAAGCAGGCTTCATTTTAGCTTTAGGAGGTTCTTTTTTTTCTCATGTAAATACTAAAGATGGTATTTATATAAATGAATTTATGAATGCTATAAATAAAGGATTATATCCTATATTAGATAAAAAGAGCTTTGATTATGTACTAGAGGATACTCTAAGGAATTTAAAAAAGGTGCTTCCTACAGTATCTATCGTTGAAGCTACCAAAAGGCTTCATACACTATTCGATGAAATTAGAAGATATATGAATCATACCTTACTGAAAAAGGAATTGGAAAGAATAGAGCCATATACCTATTCTATCTTATATCATAGAGCCTGTAAGGTTATGGTAAATAGTGATTTGAAAAATACCTCCATTCATGAAATGCATGAGATATTAAATTCATTAAATTACCAAAATATATTAACGATTCTATATCCAAAATCCTTTACAGAGGATTCCAATTTTTCTTCTTATTTACTAGAAAAGAAATCCTTCTATAATACTTATATTTCTAGTGGTGCTATGCCCATATGTGGCATAGAACGATTAAAGGAATCTGGCTTAGATGAAATTATTATACCCGTTTCATCTATGAATCCTTTAGTTGAAGAAAGATTAAGTGGTAATAAAATAAAGGAATTAATGTCTTTAATTAAGCTATCCTTAACAGTAGGACTAAAGGTAACTATAGAAACCAAAATAAGAGAAGAAAATAAGGATTATCTATCCTTACTTAAATATTTTTATTCTATGGGAGTTTATAGCTTCATCATTGATTTTGATGATGCATTAAAGGATAGGGATATATTACTTAAGAGAATTCATTATTTTTCTTTAATGTATCTACTTGAAATTAAGCTAAATACCTATGGAATATTAAAGGATAAGGAAATTAGAAGATTAGGTATCTATCCCTATTATAAGGAGGATAGGGTATCTACCTATTATACAAAGAGTGATTTTAAGCTTTATGCAGATAAGGAATTAGAGTATTTGCTTGGAAGCTTATCTATGGAAAAAATAGAAAATGTATTTAATTCTAATCTTGCCAAAAGATTAAGAAAAGAATCTTTAAAGAGGAAATAAAATGAGAAATAAAGTGACGAAGGAAAGGCCAGAAAAAATTGAATATACCGCATCATTTAAGGTAAATCGTAGTGATGAGCTATTAGAATTCTTACTTAAAAAGATGAATACATCAAGAAATAATGTAAAGAATTTATTATCTCATCATATGGTATTAGTTAATGGTAGCCCTGTAAGCCAATATAATTTAATGCTTGCGAAGGATGATGAGGTTAAAATCACAAAAAAGCCACAGTTAAGTATGCCAAGAGTTAAAAATGATTCCAAAAATAAAAAGGATAAGCCTAAAAG
Source organism: Acholeplasmatales bacterium (assembly GCA_017413585.1). Taxonomy (GTDB): domain Bacteria; phylum Bacillota_I; class Bacilli_A; order Acholeplasmatales; family Anaeroplasmataceae; genus Anaeroplasma. The sequence goes on along the minus strand of JAFPSY010000115.1, from coordinate 5,217 downwards.
AGTTTATCTTGATATTATTTATGAGGATGATGATTTTATTGCGATAAATAAGCCTAATGGCTTATTAAGTGTAGAAAGCGATAAGGAAAGAGAATGTGCATTTTCCTATGTTTTAGAATATATGCAGGAAAATGATCCAAAATCTAGACCCTTCGTATTGCATAGAATCGATAAGGAAACTAGTGGTGTATTAGTTTTTGCTAAAAATGTTAAAATTCATTCCATGCTAAAGCTCAATTGGAATGAATATATAAAAACAAGAGAATATTTTGCTATGGTAGAGGGAACACTAAAGGAAAAGGAAGGCAGAATAACCTCTTATTTAAAGGAAAACCAAAACAATTTGGTTTATTCTACACAAGACCCATCCGGTGCTCTTGCGGTAACGGATTATAAGGTCAAAAAGGAAAACGGACAATATTCCTTATTATCCGTATTAATCTACACAGGAAGAAAGAACCAGATTCGTGTTCATATGCACGATATTGGGAATCCTATTGTAGGTGATGACAAATATGGGTGTACAAAGAATCCATTAAAGAGGCTAGGACTCCATGCATCTCGTTTAGAGTTTTTGCACCCAATTACAAAGGAGCTAATCTCCATTAAGGCTCCTGTACCTAACATTTTCTATGGACCATTCGAGAAGGAGAGATAATATGAATAGCGAAGAATATTTATCCTTTATGGTTAGCTATTTTAAGAAAAATAGAGCTATAGCGAAGGATATAATAGACAAATATATCAATTCAGAATCTATGAGTGTCAATTTAGATGCATTTATATCGATGCTACCTGAAATTCTATATAGCCTATATAATTTTATTTCTACTTCCGATTATGTTTCTAAAATCATCAAGGATGATTGTGTAGTGCTAGAAAATGATTATCTGAAATTAACGGAAAAGCTTATATATATTTGGACACATGCAAGCATTCCTTTAACCATTTCCTGGGAAAGGAATTCAAGCGAATTCTATAGAAGAATTCTAATCCCTCTACGCTTCAATTTGTCCGATATTATGTATGGCGCATTATCTACCATGAGAAGCCAAATGAGTGAGCTTGTCTATCTTGAGGTAGGTGAATATGCTTTTGTATCCAATAAAGAATATAGTGATAAGGATGATTATACCTATTTAGCATCAGATTATGCATCCTATGCGATTTATAGCTTAAATGATGCTAAGATGTGCTATGGATATATGGACCCTTGGATTTTTAATATCAAAGCAAACCATATTCGTATCTTAGATGATTCTAAGGCTTTAGAGCCTATGCTTCTTATTGATGCAAAGGGCTTTGGTATTTTTGAGGGGAACCAAGAAAATGTCTTATTATCCTTAGGAGACCCTATGTATCAAACAAAGGATAATGTTAAAGCAATCGATATGCTAGGTGTAGATTTTTCTGATACCAAAATAGAGGATATAAAAGCAAACCTAAAGGAAAGCTTCTACCTTACACAGTATAGGTATGAGGCTAAAGAAGAATAATAGGAGAAAAAATGAAATACGCTTTATTAATTGATTCAGAAAATGCTGAACCAAGAATGGATGAGGTATTCCAGGAATTGACGAAGCTTGGGGACACCCCCATTCGTTATTTAATTGGGAATTTTACCCAAATTCCACAGACACATCCATGGTTAAAAATAGCCCAGAAGCATGCGATTACATGCGTACAGACTATGAATTTTACAAAGGGAAAGAATTCACTAGATATTTCCCTTGTTATTGAAGGTATGAAGGTTTTATATGAAAAAGCCTTCATCGATGGAGTTATCATTGTCGCATCCGATTCCGATTACACCCCACTTGCAAGAGAATGGAGAAACGCAGGTAAGGAGGTTATTGGAATTGGAAGAAAGCTAACTCCAGAATCCTATAGAGCTTCCTGTACAAAATTTATCTACTCTGAAAACATCTATAATAAAAAGACTATTGAGGATGATGATACTGGTACAGAAATTGTTTCTATTGAAAAATTATATGAAATCATCGAGGCAGTACTAAATGAAAATAATGGTATGGCACAGCTATCTGTTATTGTGGAGTCCATTCGTAAGGCCTATACGGATTTCGATGTAAGAAATTATGGCTTTCAAAAGGCTAGAGATTTCTTCCAAGCATCCTTCCAAAATAAGCTAAAGCTTACAGAGGAGAAAAAGAATTCCTATTTCCTATCCTTCCGTGATAAGCAAGAGGAGGAGGTAAGAATTGTTGTACCTCTAAAGGAAGAAAAAAAGGAAGTAAAAAAGAAAAAGGCTATAGAAAAGCCAAAAAGTAAAAAAACTATAGAAAAGAAAAAAGCTATAGAAAAAACGGAAAAGAAAAAGGCTTCAAAGCCTAAAAATGCCAATTCCAAGCCTAAGGTGACTATCGTCGAGGATGATTTGGCACTATAAGAGGGGATATCCCCTCTTATTTTTTTCTTATTTTAGCAATAAAGAAGCCTTCAAAATATTCATTTGGTAAAACGAGTAGGGTACCCTTTATTTTGGTTGGAAGTAAAGGTAAGCCAGAAAACGTAATAGGTACAATTTCTATATTAAATTCCTTTAAGGCACGAGATATAATTTCTTCATTTTCTATAGGAAGTATGGAGCATGTAGAATAAACCATCGAGGAATTAGGCTTTAATATTTTAATCGCCTTCTTTAATAATTCATATTGAAGATGAGCTGAATTCTTAACTAAATCATAGCTAAAAGCCTTTAGAGCCTTTGGATTATTTAAATCAAGAGTACCAGACCCACTACATGGTGCATCAAGTAAAATCTTATCAAAGGAGAAGAAATCATCTAGCTTTTTGGCATCCTGGTTCATTACAAAAACATTTTTCGCGTTTTGTACCTCTATGTTATGCTTTAGCCTCTCAGCTCTAATCCTATTGACCTCACAGGCGGTAATTTGTGCTTTACCGCTCGATAAGCAAGCCATCATGGTCGTCTTTCCACCTGGGGCTGCAGCCATATCTAATATGGTATCTGTTTCCTTGATATCTAAAAATAGAGGTGGAAGCATCGAGGATAAGCTTTGAAAATAGATTAGTCCATCAGAAACTAGCTTTGTATCATAGAATTCCTTTGCGCATCGATCGGGTAAAATATATGCATGCTCTATTGCATCATATTTTATATATTTTACTTGCATAGAATCTAAGATATCTAATACATCCTTATCACAGATCTTAAGAGTATTTACTCTAAAGGAGGTATATCGCTTTATAGAATATCCCTTTAGAATTTTATTCGCGAGTTCCTCATCATATTCCCTTTTTAATAAATCTATTAAGAATTTAGGTGCATTATTTTCCATGATTTTTACCTCAAAATGAATTATATCATAAGTTCTATTTATTTTTCAAAAAGATGAAAATATATTTCATAATTTCTAGTATATAATGAAATAGACCTTGTCTATTTTATGCAGAAAAAAATAAAAAATATAATATATAAAATATCTAAAATGCTCCATATAAAGCCACCTAAAATTCTATTTGGTATGTTTGGAAATTCCTTTTATACTAGTGGCGTATGCCATATTCATTTATATGATTCCTATAATAAAACATTATTCTTAGCCCTTCATGAATTAAGGCATCATTACCAATATGCCTATATGATGCATATAGAGGATTCTATATCGAATAAAATAAAGGACGAATGGAATAGAAGTATCCCCTATGAGACATCCTATATCGAAGGAGATGCCTATACCTTCAGCTTATTTGTATTCCAAATGATTTTACATATTCCTTATAAAATAGAAAATAAGACAAAGGAAATTATAATGCATTTCTTAAGGGAGAATTCCTTTATTTTTTCCATCTTTTTGTAGTATAATTGATTGAAGAGAAATAATAGTATAAAAGAGGTTTCTATGGAAGAAAATAAGATAGATGAAATTAATGACATTATGACATTATTTTTAGATAATCTAACCGAGATTGCAAAAATACATACGGAATACATGGAAAAATTAGGTATTGATCATGAATATACAAAATTTGCTAAAGGTATGGTAAAGCTATTTAATCAATACCAAAGATTGTATTCCTATATTTTAGATCAAGAGGATTATGCCCATCATTTAGTTAAGGTATCCGAATATGCTAAGGAGGTATTATCCTATAAGCCATATGAATTGCTAGAGGGCAATTATTTTAAAAGAAAATTTGCTCTTAAGGGCATAAAGCCTCTAAGGGAAGAGGCTATGAAAAAGCTTGATTTAGAAATTGATAGGATTAATGAAATCATCAATAAGGATGTAAAGGTAGAAGAAAAAGAAGGCGTATAATATGTATTTAAATAGACTGGAAAATGTATATAAAAATATGGAGGCAGATGGCTTACATCAAGCCATTATCTCCGATAAGAATGCATTATTTTATTTATTTGGTCACCATTTTGAATCTGGTGAAAGAATGATTGCATTATTACTTAGAATCCATGAAAGACCCATATTAATTCTAAATGATTTATTCTCCTTTAATGATAAGGATATCGATATTGTTTATTATAATGATAGTGAAAATGGTCCAGATAAATTATTGCCCTATATAGAGCATTATATGGCCTTAGGCATCGATAAATTCTTCCCATCTAGATTCTTAATATCCCTAATGGATTTACATGCGGCAAGTGCCTATAAAACCTGTATAGCTATCGATTATGCAAGATGTATTAAGGATGATATAGAAAAGGAATTGATGATTACATCCTCCCATTTAAATGATTTATGTATGGAGGATATGAAGAATGCATTAAGGGTTGGTATTTCTGAATTAGAATTACAAGAGGAAATCTATAGAATATATAAAAGACATGGTATTTCTAGAGTTTCCTTTACACCTATTGTTGCCTTTAAGGCAACTGCTGCAGACCCACACCACACTCCAGATTCTAAAACAATACTAGAAGAAGGAGATATGGTACTTTTAGATGTTGGTGGAGTATATAAGGATTATTGCTCAGATATGACAAGAGTATTCTTTACAAAGGAGCCTACTCTATTTGAGGAGAAAATCTATAATTTAGTAAAAGAGGCTAATCTAGAGGCAATAAAGCATATTAAGCCTGGTGTTCCATTATCTGATATCGATAAGATTGCAAGAGATATTATAACAAATGCTGGATATGGAGAATACTTTAATCATAGATTAGGTCATTTCATTGGAATAGAGGATCATGATTTTGGTGATGTATCAAAGTCT
>JAFPSY010000011.1:0-32451 GCA_017413585.1 Acholeplasmatales bacterium | reverse complement strand
ATTCCTTTAAAGAATCTATAGCATCCACTACATTGGCGTTATATTTTTTCTTTTCTTTAGCTAAAACATCATAATCTAAAGCACCCTTAGATGCTAGTAATGCGAGTTGATTGATTTTCTTTTTTTGTGCAATTAAAGAATTAATACAAGCATTTTTATTGTTCCATAGGTATTGTGCATTATATAGTAGAATAAGCCAATCCTTATGCTTGATTTCAATACTAAGGAATTCATCACTAACATGATTTCTTTTTAATTCGTTCATTTGTCTTTCAAATGTGGCATTTACTCGATCAAGCTCAAAATCGATTTGACCAATAGTCATATCCTTCATTTCATTCTTTGCGCGAATGATAATATCTTCATTTAATCTATTTAAAGCAGCTTGAAGATTCTTTTTTTCACGCTTGAATTCAGCAAGTCTTTGATCAATGGCATCAGGACTAAGTGCACCCTTTTTCATTAAGACATCGTTTTGTTCTTGCTTCTTTTCGAATTGAATTATTTGATTAAGAAGAGAATCCTTTTGCTTGGTTTCTATAATAGGGGTATCATTTTTCTCTTTTTCTTTTTTCTCACCCTGTGGTCTTACTTTAGCATCATCGAGAAAGATATGCTTCCTTACACCGTGATTTGGCTTTCCCTTTTCTGCTTCGCATATAATAATTGGTCCCAGTGGAGAGAAGATTGTACCAAAGATTATACCCGCTACTATAGATCTATAAATCATATATCCAACTCCATAGAATAGAAGGAAGAAGAGGATGGCAACAGCAATGCAAGCAAGCGCAAGCTTTGTGCTATCTATTGGAGTTATAGTATATGCTTCCTTTGTTTGATCATTTACGATAGATTGGACATTTTTTCCTTTGTAGGGTGTATTTATAATCCAAAATGGCAAAAGAGCGTATACTTTTCTCATATTGGAAATCTCGAAATCATAAATGCTAATACCTTCCTTTTGGTTGCAATGGAGTATTTCTCTAAAATTTTGTTCACAGCCTTCTTTAAGTCTATTTTCCGCTCTTTCCTTCATATTATCTAAGCGATCATTGGCCTTTTTAGAAAGATAGCCAGCCATATAAGAGGTTGTAAAAGGAATAAGCTCAATATCCTCATAGGAGCAAATAGAATCCATTGTATCATTGTCGATTTCATTTAAGGCATCTATAGGCATGTTTTTAAATTCTACAGTAATATCTAAAAGACTACATTTAAATGGAGATATATGGAATTTGCTTGCGGCAACTTCATTTATTTTTCCATCAGGTAGGCTTGCTTTAAAATCAACAACACCACTGAAAAGATAAAAAGGGATATATATTGGCGTAAGAGTAGAATTGGATATTTGCTTTTTTAATTCTCTTGGTATAAAGCTTTTTGTATTTAAATAATATAATAATGCACGTTTAGCTTCCTCTTTCGTACTTTTTATAGGAAGTATGTACTTAGGCTTATATTTTCCTGTCATAGATTCCTTAAAAAGTAAATTGTTGCCACAATATGGGCAGGTAGTAGAAACCATTTCCTTAGAACCAACGATGCTAGCACCACAGGCTTCACAGACATATTCTTGAAAGCTATCTAAATCAGAATATAACTCATCCTCTTCACTTGGACTTAGCTCCTCTTTATATTTAAACAAATCTTTCGAATTATATATTGTTTTACAAGAGGAGCATATAAGCTTTCCTGTATTAGGATCATAGGATACAACACCACCACAATTAGGGCATTCAAAAGTTTTACCTTCCATAATATAATCCCCCTTTCGTACATGAGATAATTATACACTAATTTTTGGGAAAATAAAAAAAATAAATAATACTTGCAATTCAAAAATAATATGGTATAATTTAAGGGCTGTTTTATGCAGTAAAGCACATCATTCCGCTGGCAATTGGGATTTATTGGCTATGAATCATGTTAAGTAAAAGGAGATATACTATGGCAAATGCAAAGGGTCAGGCTTTAATCAATGAGATTACAGCTGAATATCTTCAGGATCGTCCTAGCTTCCGTGCTGGTGATACTGTAAAGGTATATGTTAAGATTGTCGAAGGTGATACTCATCGTATCCAGGTATTCGAAGGCTTAGTTATTAAGCGTCAGGGTTCTGGTATTTCTGAGACATTCACTGTAAGAAAGATTTCTTACAATGTAGGTGTTGAGCGTACATTCCCTGTTCATACACCATCTATTGACCATATTGAAGTAGTTAGAAAAGGTAAAGTACGTCGTGCTAAGTTAAATTACATCCGTACATTATCAGCTAAGGCTGCTCGTATTAAGGAACGTCGATAATCAAGGAAGACTGTTAGAGGAAACTCTAGCAGTTTTTTTCATTTAATTGTGGGAAATTATAAAAAAGAATAACAACTGTATTGACAATTGTTATAAAACACTGTAATATAATATTCCCAAGATGTGATAGTCTGACTATCATTTTGGGAGTGCAGTGAAGATTTAAATTGGTTATTATTACAAAAAACAGTCAATTTGTAAAGCCATATTAGGCATATATTGATTTTATTCGAATAGTATGTTATAATAACCTTGTTATTGAAGTAGAAAAAACAAAATGAAAGAAAGAAGAGGAAAAAAGTATGAAGGATGATGAAATTAAGGTAAAAATTGCGGAAGTTGCAAAGCAGGAATTTTTAGAATTAGGTTATGTTGATGCCTCTATGAGAAATATTTCAGCTAAGGCTGGTTTAACTACAGGATCTTTATATAATAGATTTAGAGATAAGGCTGAATTATTTGAATATATCGTAGGAGATGCAGTAAATGGTGTATTTGAAAAATTTGAGAATTTTAATGCTGCATATTCCATTGGTGAAAATGCTGAAATCCAAAGTGAAGAAGAGCAATATAATACATCTGCAATGAAGTTTATTATTGATACTATGTTTGATAATTATGATTCCTTTGATTTAGTTATTAACAAGGGTATTGGTTCTCCATATGAGAATTTTATGGATAAGCTTATTGGTGTTGCAACAGAGAATACAGTAAACTATATTTATAGTGCTAAGCAAGGAATTAAAAATCCTCAAATTGTTGCCGATGTTACACATTTATTAAATGTTGCCTTATTTGATGCTATTGCAGAAATTTTCCGTAAGCATTATACTAAGGAGCAGGCAACCTATTATATGAAGAGCATTTATTTCTTCTATAATGCTGGTTGGACAAAGCTATTAGAAAAGGATTTTTAAAAAAGGGCCTATGGCTCTTTTTAATTGGGGGTAAAGATGAAGAAGCTAGTTTTACGTAAGGAAGAAGCTGTAGATATTGAAAAGCTAATTGATGCAAAGGTTGAAACGGATTCTGGAGTATTTAAAAAGGTATTTCCTACAAAATGGGGAATTATAACCTTATTAATTTTTGAAAGATATTATCATAGAATTGATTCTGATCTTTCTATTACAGTAATATCAGATAAAAGGGATACTGAGACTACCGTTGAAATTATTGCTGCAGGAGGAAAAACCTCTGTTTTACAGTTCGATTTTGCGGCTGAAAAGTCTGCGACAAAATCGATTGCAGGAATCCTTATAAATGATGGTTTTGAGATTTTAGAGGACTAATTCTAGTCCTCTTTCATTTTTTACATTAAAATCACATTGTTATTTACATATTTTTTCAAAAAACGCTTACATTTTGAAGGCTTGAAATATTGAAAATGAATTTTCACTATGATATAATACAATTACTATATATCGCGTGAGGTGAGTATCAAATGGCAAATACAACAATTTATGACGTTGCTGGAGCAGCAAAAGTATCTTTAGCAACTGTAAGCCGTGTCATGAACAATCCTGAAAAAGTAAATCCCGAGACTAGAGAAAAGGTATTAAAGGTAATTAAGGAATTAGGATACCGTCCTAATGCCATCGCCAGAGGTCTTGCGAGCCGTAAAACTACCACAGTAGGTATCGTTATGGCAGACGTTTCCAGAGCTGCAACAGCACAGCTACTAGGTGGTATTATTGATATCAGTAAAAAATATGATTATGCAATTAAATTATTCTCTATGGCAGAAAATGACGATATTAAAGAAACAATTCGTCAGGTAGTTGCAGAGCAGGTTGATGGTATCTTATTTTTAAATGATGAGCTAGAGCCATCCCAAATGGAAATGTGCATGAGCTTAATTCAAGATGCACAAATTCCAGTTGTTTTATGTAATGCAATGTATGATGAAAAGGATATTCCTGCTGTAGGTATCGATTATGAGAATGCAACATATGATATTACAAAGGAATTAATTGATAAGGGCAAAAAGAATATTTATCTTGCAACTACAGTAAGAAGATATTCTGTTAATTTCCATAAGATTGCAGGTTATACAAAGGCTATGCAGGATGCAGGACTTGAGCCTTTAGTATTCCGTACATCTGGTGATGTATCTATCAATACATTACACTTCCAGGAATTTATTAAGCACAATAACATTGAAGCATTAATTGCAGTACGTGATTCTATTGCAGTTTCCTTTATGAATGTTATGATTAAGGCAGGCTTTAAGATTCCTGAGGATTGTGAGGTTGTAGGATTACAAAACACAAAATATGCAATTCTTTCAAGACCTAACTTGACATGCGTGGATACTCCGGTGTATGATATAGGAGCTGTTTCTATGAGACTTTTAACTAAGTTCATGAAGCATGAGGAAATTCAAGAATCTAAGGTATTATTACCTTATAGAATCGTAGAAAGAGAAACAACAAAAGAATAAGCCTGATGAAGGAAAAGAAGTAGATTTAAATTTTTAAGCTATAGAGAGCTCATGGTTGGTGGAAATGAGTACAAAATTTAAATTGAATTACATTCTGGAGGGAATTTAATGAGTGCCATACGTATGTATGGAACTAAGGTGGTACCGCGAAATATTCGTCCTTAGAGTAATCTAAGGGCGTTTTTTTAATTTTAAAGGAGGAATTATTTATGGGTATTTATGAAGAATTAGAGTGGAGAGGATTAATTAAGGATGTATCTGATCCATCATTGAAAGAGAAATTAAATGCAGGAGGACTTACCTTCTATATTGGAACCGATCCAACTGGAGATTCCTTACATATAGGGCATTTCTCTAGCTTTTTAATTTCAAAAAGATTAAAGGATGCAGGACATCATCCAATTTTACTTGTTGGTGGTGCAACAGGATTAATTGGAGATCCAAAGCCAGATGCAGAGCGTCCTATGATCACAAAGGAAGAGGTTTTACATAACTTCAATTGCCTTAAGGCTCAGGCTGAAAAGATCTTTGGCTTTGAGGTTGTAAATAACTACGATTGGATTAAGGATATTAATGTCTTAGATTTCTTAAGAGATTATGGTAAATTCTTTAATGTAAACTATATGCTAAATAAGGATATTGTAGCTAGAAGATTAGCTGAAGGTATCACATTTACCGAATTCTCTTATATGATTTTACAGGCACTTGATTTCTGGTATTTAAATAAGACTAAGAATGTTACACTTGAGGTTGCAGGACAGGATCAGTGGGGTAATATTACTGCAGGTATCGAGCTTACAAGAAAGAAAGAGGGCAAAGAGGTATATGGCTTCACTATGCCACTTTTAACTAAGGCGGATGGTACAAAATTTGGTAAGACCAATGGTAAGGCAGTATGGCTTGATGCAAAGAAGACAAGTCCATATGAGATGTACCAATTCTTCATCAATAGTGAGGATTCCAAGGTTATTGATTACTTAAAGTTCTTAACGTTCCTATCTAAGGAAGAAATTATGGAATTAGAGGAAAAGAATAAGGTTGCACCTCACCTAAGAGAAGCACATAAGGCACTTGCACATGAGGTAATTACCTTCTTACATGGTGAAGAGGCATACAATGAGGCAGTAAAGATTAGTGAGGCATTATTCTCCGGTAAGGTAAATGAGCTTACTGCAGATGAAATCCAAATGACAGAAAATGACCTACCTCTAGTTATGGGTAAGGATTATACCTTAGCTGAGGCATTAATCGAATGTGATTTAGCAAAATCAAAAAGAGAGGCTAGAGAATTCATTCGTAATGGTGCGGTATTAGTGAATGGGGAAAAGGTTTCAGATGAGGCAGCAACCATTTCTAAGGATAAGGCTATCGAAGGTAGATATATTGTCCTAAGAAGAGGTAAAAAGCTTTACGCTTTATTAAAATACTAAAGAGAAGCTCTGGGGAAACCCGGAGTTTTTTTTGATTATTTTGCAAAATTCTTAAATAAAATTAGAAGAAATCCATAAAAATGAGTACATTGTACACATTTTCACATTTTAAAAGAATTGAGTTTTCTAGATATATTTTATATAATAGATTGAATTTTAATAATTCTATGGTTTCGGAGGTAATGAAAATGGAAAAGATTAAAATGACAACTCCACTTGTTGAAATGGATGGAGATGAAATGACTCGTATTCTATGGAAGATGATTAAGGATGAGCTTATTTATCCTTTCGTAGATTTAAAAAGCGAGTATTATGATTTAGGATTAATGGAAAGAGAAAGGACTAAGGATCAGGTAACGATTGATTCTGCCAATGCGACAAAAAGATTAGGCGTTGCTGTAAAATGTGCAACTATTACGCCAAATAAGCAAAGAGTAGAGGAATACAATTTATCTGAAATGTGGAAGAGCCCTAATGGTACGATTCGTGCTATCTTGGATGGTACTGTATTTAGAGCACCTATTCTAATTGATCCTATTAAGCCTCAGGTAAAGAATTGGAAAAAGCCAATTACTATCGCAAGACATGCCTATGGAGATGTATATAAGGGAACTGAATTTAGAATTACAGAACCAGGCAAGGCAGAGCTTGTATTCACTGGTGAATCTGGCAATATCATGAGAGAAACCATCTATGATTTTGAATGTGGTGGAGTACTTCAGGGCTTATATAATAAGGATTCTTCTATAAAATCCTTCGCTCATTCTTGCTTTAAATATGCAATTTCTACGAAACAGGATTTATGGTTCTCAACAAAGGATACTATTTCTAAGAAATATGATCAGACATTTAAATTAATGTTTGAAGAGATTTATGAGAAGGAATATAAGGCAGAATTTGAAAAATTAGGCATTAAATATTTCTATACCTTAATCGATGATGCTGTAGCTAGAGTTATAAGAAGTGAGGGTGGCTATATTTGGGCATGCAAGAACTATGATGGTGATGTTATGTCTGATATGGTATCTACAGCCTTTGGCTCCTTAGCTATGATGACTTCTGTATTAGTTTCTCCAGACGGAAAATATGAATATGAAGCAGCTCATGGTACAGTTACGAGACATTATTATAAATATTTAAAGGGTGAGGAAACATCTACAAACCCTATGGCTACTATATTCGCATGGAGTGGTGCATTAAGAAAAAGAGGAGAGCTTGATGGCCTTAAGGATTTAGTTGTATTTGCAGACAATTTAGAGGCTGCATCTATTGAAACCCTAATGCAGGGTACTATGACTAAGGATTTAGTTGGCTTAGTCGAGGATGGCTTTACATGCCATGCAGTAAATTCTTTAGAATTTATTCAGGCAATTCGTAAGAACCTAGAATTAAAATATTAATTTTGAGAGCTTCGGCTCTCTTTTTTTCTAATTTTTAACTAAGAAAGCGGTTGACAAACCGCTTAAAATATAAGGAATTGTCGATTTTTCCGAATTTCTATGATATAATGTGATAAATCTTTTGTATTTTTGGAGGGGACCTATAATGAAAAAGACATTAACATATAAAATATTAGATGCTCACAAGGTAAGTGAGGATTTAGAAAATAATAAAATGAGCATTAAAATTGACCAAACCTTAACACAGGATGCAACAGGTACTATGGCATACTTAGAATTCATATCCTTTGGTATTGATAAGGTTAAAACAGATTTATCTGTTTCCTATGTCGATCATAATACATTACAAAATGGATTTATGAATGCAGATGACCATAAGTTTTTACAAACGGTTGCTGATAAATACGGTATCGTATTTTCTAAGGCAGGTAATGGTATATGTCACCAGGTAAATGTAGAACGCTTTGCTGTACCTGGAAGAACAATTCTAGGTTCTGATTCCCATACACCTACATCTAGTGGTGTTGGTGCACTTGCGATTGGTGCTGGTGGACTTGATGTTGCTTGCGCAATGGCAGGTATGCCTTTTACTATCGTAAGACCAAAGGTTGTCGGTGTTAAATTATTAAATAAATTAAGAAATGGCGTATCCGCTAAGGATATTATTATTCACCTAATAGGATTAATGACCGTAAAGGGTGGAGTAAATAAGGTTATTGAATATTATGGAGATGGTGTTAAAACATTATCTGTACCTGAGCGTGCAACGATTTGTAATATGGGTGCAGAGCTAGGCGCAACATCTTCCGTCTTCCCATCCGATGAAATTACAAAGGAATTCTTAAGATTACAAGGAAGAGTAGAGGATTATAAGGAATTATCTAGTGATGAGGGATGTCGATATGATGAGGATATCACTATTGATTTAGCTACATTAGAGCCAGAGGCTTCCTGCCCTAATTCTCCAGATAATGTAAAATTAGTATCTCTGCTTAAGGATATTAAGGTAGATCAGGTATTAATTGGTTCTTGCACAAATTCAAGCTATTATGATTTCGTTAAGGTTGCATCTATCCTAAAGGGTAAAAAGATTCATAAGGATGTTTCCTTAGGTATCGCTCCAGGCTCACAGCAGGTACTTCAAATGATTACGAAAAATGGTATTTTAGATGTATTACTAGAGGCTGGTGCTAGAATATTAGAATCTGCATGTGGACCTTGTATTGGTATGGGTCAATCCCCTGCAACAGATGCAGTATCCTTACGTACCTTCAATAGAAATTTCTATGGTAGAAGTGGTACAAATTCAGCAAAGGTATATTTAGTTTCACCTGAGGTTGCTGCATTATCTGCAGTAAATGGCTATATTTCAAGCCCACTTGGTATGGAATTAAATGAATTCAGTATGGATGTTGAATATCCAAAGTGTGATTCCTTATTATATAAGCCAACATTTGCATCAGAGGTTGTGATGGGACCAAACATTAAGCCAATTCCAAAGTTTTCACCTATCGGCAATAATTTCAATGCTAAGGTAATGATTTCACTAGAGGATAATATTACAACAGACCATATCATGCCAGCAGGTGCTAAGGTATTACCTTATAGATCGAATATTGAAAAGATTAGTGAATTTGTATTCTCTAATATTGATGAGGGCTTCTCCAAAAGATGCCTTGATAATGGCGCTGGTGTTATCGTTGCGAAAACAAATTATGGTCAGGGCTCAAGCCGTGAGCATGCCGCTATCGCACCAAGATATTTAGGTATTAAGGCAGTTATTGCATCATCATTTGCTAGAATTCATAAAAAGAATTTAATTAATTTTGGTATTTTACCAATAGAGCTTGATATTGAGGCGGATTTATTTGATGAAATTAATGTTTCCTTTGATAAGGAAACCATTAAGGTTACAAACAAAACAAAGGGTAAGAGTTACGAAAGGGTATTAGATCTTACACCAGAGGAATATAATTTAATTCAAGTTGGTGGATTATTAAATACCTTCTAAAGGAGGGATATTATGGATGATTATTTTTTATTAGAAAAATATCATGATTTACTAGAGGATGGTGCTATTCCATCAGATTTATACGATAAATATGATGTAAAAAGAGGACTTAGAAATAATAATGGTACTGGAGTATTAGTTGGTTTAACTAAGGTAGCCGAGGTATCTGGTTATTATGTTGAGGATGGCGTTAAGCTTCCAAAGGAAGGTAATCTATATTATAGAGGGATTGATATTCGTGATGTAGCTAAAATGGCAGGTGATGATTTTGGCTATGAGAATACATGCTTCCTACTATTATTTGGTCATTACCCAAATCAAACAGAATCAAAAATCTTTAAGGCAGTGATTCGAGATCAATATGAGTTACCCGAGGGATTTATGGAAAATATTATTCTAAAGAATCCATCAAAATCCTTGATGAATCATATGACAAGAAGTATTTTATCCTTGTATTCCTTTGATGATGATCCAGATAATATTGAAGGCTTTGAACTAATAAAGAAGGGTGTTTCCCTAATTTCAAAGATGCCTGCAATCATGGCCTATTCCTTACAAACAAAAACACATTATTTAGACCATGATTCCTTACATATTCATTTCCCAAAGAAGGAATATTCCTTCGCTGAAAATATTTTATATTTATCTAGAAATGATGGTAAATTTACAGAGCTTGAGGCAAAGACATTAGATATGTGCTTAATGGTTCATGCAGACCATGGTGGAGGAAACAATAGTGCCTTTGTTGGTACGGTAGTTTCATCTACCCTAACAGATATCTATTCTATGGTTGCCGCATCTATGTGCTCCTTAAAGGGCCCAAGACATGGTGGAGCCAATATGGCTGTATTGGATATGATGACGGAAGTAGAAAAGGAAATCGGATTAAATCCTACAGATCTAGAATTAAATACAATTATTCAAAGATTATTGAATAAGGATTTCTTTGATCATTCTGGATTAATCTATGGTGTTGGACATGCGATTTATACTATGTCTGATCCAAGAGCTGAGCTTTTAAGAGAGGTAGCCCATAAGCTAACATTAGAAAAGCATTCAGAGAAATTTGAATTATATAAAAGATTCGAACAGCTTGCTGTAAAGGCATTAGAGAAAAAAACAGGCAAGGCTGCCTGTGTCAATGTCGATTTCTATAGTGGATTGATTTATGAAATGCTAAACATTCCAAGAGATTTGTTCATTCCATTATTCAGTGTTGCAAGAGTTGTTGGATGGGTATCTCATGATATTGAGAATTTATTATATTCGAATAAGATTGTAAGACCTGCAACAAAATATGTAGGAGATAAGAAGTAATTGGGCGACCAATTACTTTTTAATTTATCTATAGAAAAGAAAAGGATGGCATTTCTGCCATCCTTTCCTTTTTGGGAGAGATTATTTTGAAAAGTTATTTTTCTTTTAGCATCTATATAATAACACCTATGAAAGCGTTTGTAAACCCCTTTTTTATATTTTTTTAAATTTTTTTACTAAATTTTTTCGGGAATTTGTTTAAAAACGATGAAATTGTATAAATTGGTGATAGTTTCATATATCAATATGATAGTAGAAATTGTATAACGAATTCAAAAAAAGTATGTTATACTTAATACGTATACATAAGTAGGTGATTTTAATGGATCGTAGAGGCTTTTTGCTTGAAATGAGAAAAGCACAGCAGCTAAAGGGGCTAAAGCCTTGTTATGTCATGATAAATCTAAGATTAGATAAACCCTATCATGGGGAATATATAATGTCTATAAGAGAAGATAAATTATATTTTCAAAAGATCAATCGTTTTTTTGGAATGCTAAGACCTGATTCTGATTTTGAAATTACAATTACGGAATACAGCTATTTCAAAATAGAAATTAAAAAGGCTAGAGCATCACTTATTTTATATAAAGATAATGGAGATTATATATCTATAGATTACATGATAGGTACAAAGGAATCCTTTTCTACAGAGGATAATATAGAAAGGATTACAAAATGCTTTTTAGAGCTTAAGCTCCATAGAATGGAGGTAAAAGATGGCGAATAAGGAATTGACACAAGAACAAAAGGATTTAATTAAAAAATATGAATCCGGCAAAAAAACTACTCCAAAGGATACATTTAAGGATAAAAGATCAATGTATCAGGAGCAAACCGATAGAAATTATAAGGATGGTGATAGGAATTGATTACCATAGGAGAGTATCAAACATTAACTGTTGCGAGAGTATCCGATTTAGGATATATGCTAACAGATAATAAGGATGAGGTATTACTTCATTTTAAGCAAGCGAAAAATACCTATAAGGAAGGAGATTCCGTTAAAGTATTTATTTATGCCGATAAGGCAAAAAGATTAACGGCAACAGAGGCGATAGTTTCTGCAACGATAGAGGATGCAGGCTTTGCGACTGTTGTAGAAATATTACCTGGTGCTGGTGTATTTGTGAATATTAATACACCAAAGGATTTATTATTATCTAAGGATTATTTACCTTATGATGAAAGAAAATGGCCAAATATTGGGGATAAGGTTTTTATAAGATTAAAGATTAAGCATGATATTTTAACAGCTAAGCCTTTAAATCGTTTTGATATTAAAAGCATCAAATCGGACTTAAGATATGCGGATAATGAGCAGGTAGAAGGCTATGTATGCCATTTTTCTGAAAAGGGTATGGGAATTGTCACAAAGGATATTAAATATGTATTTGTGCCTTATACACAGCTAAGAGGAGATTACCATATGGGAGAAGAGGTAATGGTTACCATTACAAAAGAGACGGACAATGAATATTATGGTACATTAAATCAGCATAAGGAAATTCAAATGGTTGAGGATAGAGAGATTATTTTAGATTATTTAAGAGGTCATCACGGAGTAATGAAGCTTACTGCAAAATCCTCTGCAGAGGAGGTAGAGGCATTACTTGGTATGTCAAGAAAAGCCTTCAAAAGAGCTTATGGCGGATTATATAAGGATGAGCTTATTACCTTTGATGAAGAAAAGACTCTACTAAAGGATTATAAATAAGAGGTGATTCTCTTGAAAAAAAAGCTTAGATTCGTTTCAGAAATAGTTATAAATGCATTTCTTTTCGCTTTAGTTGTTTTAGGCGTAATTCTTTTATATGTCACTGCTAAACAACCAGATGTTTTATCTTATTTAAATGATTATGAAAAGAGGATTATTGATGCATCCTTATTATTCTTTATCATTGGTATAATACTTGCCGTTTTCATCCTTGGAATTATTGTTTTATGTGTAATTCATAAGGCTTCAAGTATTAAAAGAATTCTATCCATTTTTACTGCAGGATTACTTGCGATTCCACTTACTGGAATCTTTGTATCCTTATGTAAGAATAATGGTGCACAGATTGCTGTATTAGTTTTATTATTAATTACTTATTTAGGTAATATTGCTTATCAAATCTATTTATTAATTACAGATAGTAAAAAAATAGATAAGAAGGAAGATAATTATTTTAAAGAATTAACGCAATAAAATAGGAGGTCTTTATGCCAGAAGAGGATCATGGAGCAAGAAAAAATAATACCGTAGGTACACTATGGAGAAATCAGCCTGCAGAGCTTATGCGTAATAATTTAGCCTATGCGAATGGAGAAGAAATAGAATCTGATTTTCATGAGGGCAGTGGAAGTAAAAAGGAATATGATAAATATCCTAAGGAATACTTCACAAAAAGTCTTACATTTAAAGATAAAATTGACCTTATTTTACAATATAAGGAGATTACTATAGGAGAATTAGCTATAGCTATTAAAATATCAAAGGAGGAGCTTATAGAATACTGTAAGCAAGATAAAATACCAAAGGATAACATTTTAATAGCACTTTCTAATATTTCAGGATATCCTGTATCCTTTTTCAAGGAAAAATCAATGATAGCTACGACAAATTCTCATCATAGAAGAAAAGTTATTATAGCGATTATGCTAGTTGCTATCACTATTATTACTGCTGTAGGTGGAATAATATATCTATATTTTAGTACCCATAGCTAGTGTAATTTTTTAAGAATATACCCCTAATTTTTGCCCAAAATTATTTTTTCAATTTTCTTGTTGCAAAATTATTTTTAGTGTGATACAATTATCTAGCGTGGTCCGGTAGTTCAGTTGGTTAGAATGCCGCACTGTCACTGCGGAGGTCGCGAGTTCGAGTCTCGTCCGGACCGCCATGCTAATTTAATTTTGCGTTCATAGATCAATTGGATAGATCGTTTGACTACGGATCAAAAGGTTGGGGGTTCGAGTCCTCCTGGACGCGCCAGCTTAAAAATAATGGGCTTCAATTTGAAGCCCTTTTTTTTGCTCATATGAAGATGGTGGTACGATAGAAACGCAACAAGCGATATCGATTCGATAAGATAAAAAAGCCCTGCATAGGGCTTTTTTGATGCTTTAAATTGCTTTTATAGAATACTGGTTATAAGCTCTTTCAAAATATTTTAAAAGCTTTTCTCTCAATATTTCATCATTTAATACCATCGCATGATATCCAAAATCCTTTAAATAATTATAAATTTGGAATTCAGAGGAATAGAAGGTATAGATTTTCTTTGTTTGCGGACCATATTCATTAATAAAGGTATCGGATGTTACCATATGAATACATTTAGGTCTATCGACATATAAGGAATGGAATAGCTTTTGACCGAATGGATCAAATTCTACCTTATATTCCTTATATTCTCCGCTTAAGAAGGCAGGACCTGATGCTTTAACCTTATCTACAATTTCCTTTACCTCATCTATAGATAATTCTAAGGTATCCTTCATTTTATATACTGCCTTTACCATAGATAGCTTAAATGCCATAATTTGCCTGTCATAATTTTGATCTACATTCTTTGCAAATCCTGTAATATAATAATGGAATTCGTCAAGTCCAGGAATTAATTTATAAGGATCCACTAAGAAGGTTTTATTATTTGTAGTAACAATTTTACATTTATATTTCTTTTTAATACAGGTAGATAATGTATCATAAATATCCATAAATAGGATTCTTTCTCTAATATAGGATGGATATGCCATATATTTATATAAAAGAGAACGGAAGGTATCTGCAGCACTTCTAGAATCTGTTTCATTTACAATTTGAGTAAGTGCACCTTCAGTTTTGGATGTTTCTCTTAGGAAAATATCCTTTTTACCTACCTCAGAGGGTATATTATCTCTTAACTTTAATATTTCAATTCCAATATCATTTAAGCTTCTTTTAAAGGATGTTTTTCCATCATTTAAATTCTTAATGGCTTCAATAATTGGATTATCCACTAATTTATTTGTTTTTCCGGATAATATATCACATACATCCTTAAGCTCACTTAAGGAATCCTGATAATCATAGGTTTTAATGACAACCTGCGTTAAAAAGTCATTTTGACTCATATTCAATTGGAACAATTCCTTATCGTTTAATAATCTTGCAAATAAGGATTCTGTAGCTGTAATTTTAAAACTGGTCATTTTTGCCTCCATAGTTATAAAAAGTGTAACCTATATATACATTATATATTATAAAAATATTTATTTAAAGCCATTTTTTATATAAAAATGCAACCTAATTATAGTATATAAGTTACTATAGGATATTCCCATATCATGATATAATAATAGTGGTAAAAAATAATAAAATATCAAGGAGAAAAAATGCTTAAAATTAGTTGTATTATTTTGGTTATTGCAGTAGTAATTTCGCTTGTATATATTTTGTATTTGAAGAAGAACATTCATAAATATGAAATGATTTTAGTTGACATTCTAAATGAAAAACTAAGAGAGGCAGAGGAGATGGATCTTGGCGAGCAATTAGATAAAATCTTAGAAGAGAATAAGAAGGATAACGAATAAACTAGTTATATCTATAGATATACCAAGGTACGATTTATTACGATTTTTATTGAAAAGGAGAAAATCTTATTGTATTATATTCTTGTAAATAGAATAGTTTAAGAAAAGGGAGTAAATCCCCAGCAATGGGAATGAGATTCGTCAGTACGATTTTTAATCCGGATTCATTTGAAAGATTGAGACTTTTGGTGTATATGCCAAAAGTCTTTTTTTCTTGAATTTTCTATTTAGATACTAAAAAATTTATCAAAAACTGTATTTTATGGCTAAAAGAGATAGCGTTTTCTTGAATCAACACACTGTTTTTGATAAAATAGGTATCAGAAATATATGTAAAAAATATATTTTTTACAATATAAGGAGGGGAAAATGGTGAGATGTAAGGTTTGTGCTGCAGAAGTAACCACAGATGTTTGCCCATATTGTGGAGCAAAGGTCTTAAAGGATGTTTCAAAGGTAAAAGCCACAAAGGAAAAGGGAGAAAAAATAGAAGCACCAAAGGAAAAGCCTAAAGAGGATAAGCCTTTAGATATCTTGAATCAAATTGATCAGGCGAAGGCTATTCTAGTTGAGCAATCTAGATATTCCGTTTGTAAGGTGTATGCTGAATTTCGTCCTATGTTTTCTACAGGTAGTGGATTTATAGTTTCAGGAGATTATATCGTTACAAACGCTCATGTCGTTTTAAAGGAGAATTCCAATCGATTAAGCTTATTTATTGAATATGCAGATGGTTTAAAGCTAGATACATTAAAAAAGGCATATGCTGAGGTTTTATATGTGTCTAAGGAAGATGATATTGCAATATTAAAGCCAGAACGACATATTCCAAGTATAATCCCAAGGCTTAAGCTATGTGATACCTTAACGAAGCAAGGGGAAGCCGTCTTTACTATTGGAAACCCTCTACATTATCGATTTACCTATATTGAGGGGTCCGTTGCTAACCCAGAATATAATAAGAAGAATGCTTCAAAATATTCTTATTTACAAACTACTCTTACTTTGAATCATGGTAATAGCGGAGGACCTGTATTCAATATGAGGGGTGAGGTTGTTGGTATGGCAACATTCAGTGAGCTCATAAAACAAGAGGATTCTTTAGAGGATCAAGTAATAAGAGGATACGGATTCTGTGTATCTGCTAAAGCAATTCATGATGCTATTTCTAGTTTAAAATAAAGAAAAGGAGAAAATAAAAATGGGTTTATTTACACAAGAAATAACTTTAGAGTTAAGCAATCCTTCTTATGTGATTGAGAAAATTGATATCGCATTAAAGAAGAGCAAAATTAATTTATATGTAAAAAAGGGTACAACAGCATATGTTGGTGGTACTTGCTATAAGGGCAGTGCCTCTTTATATGAAATTGATGCTGAAATGATGGGTGGAAGAAAGAAGGATACGATTACTGCATATCTTTGTCCAGATAAGACCTTCGATACAGTTTCCATCAAATTCTTTGCAGGAAAGCATAAATGCTCTATAAGCTATAAGCCAGATGCAAAGGCTGACTTCTCTATTTTAGGTGAGGTTGAGGTAATGATTAATGATTATAGCTTCTTATGTGAGGCCATCGATAAGACCATTACTAAGGATGAGCTAATCGAATTAATCAATAACGATTATAGAAAGCTTTTAGGTGATGAAATCAGCCAGGCTGCAGATCGATTCATTACACAAGAAACAACAGAGAATGATTTAAATGCATCCTTAAATAAGATTGTTAAGGATGTATTCTCTAATGGTAGAAGAGCAGCATCTCAATTCCAAAAGATGGGATTAATCATTATGCCAGGTTCTATTAATTTAACTGTTGAGCCATTTGAGGATGCAGATGAAATGATTGCAAATATCCTAAATAAGATTAATCAAAGAGCTCTAGATTCCTTTGATGAAGAGGAAAAGGAAAAGGAATATCAGCGTAAGAAGGAAGAGCTTCAGGCTGAGCGTGACCATGAGATTAATTTAGAAAGAGCAAAGCATACAACCATCACAGAGCAAAAGACAGACATCAATAAGAATGGTGATGGCAATGTTGTAATTGAGCAAACAAACTCAGATAAGTTCTGTATTAAATGTGGAAAGAAAATAGCAAGGGATGCAGCATTCTGTCCATCCTGTGGCGCTAAGCAAGAATAATTTAAGGAGGAAAGAAAAATGTTTGGTAAAAAGAAAAAAGGTCAGGGAATGGACGATTTAACTGTTGTTATTGGAAGTGATCCAGAGCCAAAGAAGCTATCTAGAAAAGAAGCAAAGGAAGCACAGAAAAAGAAATTTGATATTGAAGCTCAAAAGACTTCCATTATTGATTTATTAAAGAAGTGCTATGCAAAGGTGAATACTACTCAGTATTACGATGAATCCAATAGAATTATGGATCTTATGTCTAATTTAAAGAGTGGTACAGTAGATAAAAATGCAAGAGCTGTATATGCATTAGATGGCTTAATTAAGAAGTGTGCAGCTGAGCTTGAGGTTTACTGTAATCAGGGTAATTATTATGGAATTACTACAACCATTGATGCAATGGATACCTTAGTGAACCAAAGAGGATATATCACTCATAAATATTATGAGGATCCAGAATATCTAAAGGTTAAGATTGAATTGATGAAGCTAAAGATTAATCGTGAGAATATCACTGAGGAAATAAGAAAAGACATCGATTCATTTAATAAGCTTAAGGAATCTGCACAGGGTCAATCGGATGCAAGAAGAATACAAATCCAAAGACAAATGCTTCAAATTAAGGAAGATAAGGAAGGAAAGCAGCGTCAAACAGATGCATTAGATACTCAAATTAGAAACCTTACGATTTTAGTAAATCAAAAGGAACAAAACAAGGATGTTTACCTTCCTGATGAAATTGTAGATGAGTTTGGTACTGTACTTGAGGAAACAAAGATGGGAGACATGCAAATCGGTCAGGTTTCTGCTGCAGCAGATAAAATTGCTGGAGCAAATAAAACTGTCATGAACCAGGGAATGACTGTTTCGGATGCTGATGCAGCTGAATCTACACCATCTCAAGTAAATATTGAAGATATGACAATTTAAAGGGAGTAGGATTATGGCATTCGGAAAGAAAAAAGAAGAAATTGAAAAACCAAATAAGATTAAAATTGATATCAAGTTCGATAAGGTTAGAGATAACATTACAGAGCGTTTAGATGCTTATGAGAATAAGCTTGAAATTATTAGACAAAAAATTGTTGCTGCAAAAAGAGCAAACAACAATATTGAGGCTAAGCATCAAGCAGATAATTATAAGCAAATCTCTGTTTATAAATATAAGACTCAGGACTTATTAAACAAATTAGAGAATTTCCAATTCATGATTGATGAAGCATTTACTAAGATGGAATTATATGAAACATTCGGTGAAGTAATGGGTGAGGTTTCTAAGATTAATGCATCCGTAGAGGTAAAGGGAATGCTTAAGGATATCCAAAGCTTCGAAAAGAATTTCAGCGCACAATTCCAAAAGCTAGATCAAATGTTTGGGGTTGTAACAAAATCCATTAGTGATGTAGATCAATCGACAAAGACTGAAATTGATTCTGAGCTTGAAGCCCAGCTTGATCGTGAAATGCAGCAATTAGATGAGGATACAACAAGCCAAGCACAAGAAGTAAGTGTATCGAATTGGTAATTGATGGAGGGCAGTAGTATGGATATTACAAAAGAACAGCAATTTATCCGTTTAAATAAAGATATCGATATCTTAATGACTGCAGGCTGTTATGATGAGGCAGTTGAAAAAATAGATAAGGCTCTTCCTTTGACCAAAGAGATTGCAAATAAAACAAATGATTTCAAAAAGATTAAATTAATGAAGGAAAATTACGACAGATTAATGCGTAAGAGAGAGATTTGTCTTGAGCATTTAGATGTTAAACCTCAAGGCTCTGCAACACAGACTATGGCAGAAGCAAAAAAGGTAAAGCAGGCTGCACCAAAGGCAAAGCCTGTAGCAAAAAAAGAGCCTATAGATGTTGATGCTGCATTAGCAGAGCTTGATGAGCTTATTGGACTTGATGAGGTAAAAAAGGAAATCCATGCAAAGGTAAATCAAATCAATAATTTTAACCAAAGAAGAGCCCAAGGCCTAAAGGTACCAAAGATGACCAACCATATGGTATTTACAGGTAATCCAGGTACAGGTAAGACTACAGTCGCAAGAATTGTTTCTAAGATTTATACTGCACTTGGTGTAATTAGTGGAAATGATTTAGAGGATAGCTTACTTGAGGTTCAAAGAAATAATTTGGTTGCAGGCTATGTAGGTCAAACCGCAAGACAAACCCAGGAGGCTATTGATAAGGCTATGGGTGGAATTCTATTTATTGATGAGGCGTATTCCCTAGCACCTAAGGGTGGAGGAACAGACTTCGGTCAAGAGGCTATCGATACATTACTTATCGGTATGGAAAACAATAGAGATAATTTAGTTGTTATAGCTGCAGGATATGAAAATGAAATGGAAAGATTCATAAATTCCAATCCGGGATTAGAATCTAGATTCAAAAATTTTATTCATTTTGCAGATTATAATGGTGAAGAATTATTCAAGATTTTTGAATTACAGCTTAAGAAGAATGATTATGTATTAGCACCTGATGCTGAAGCAAAGCTTAAGGGTTATTTAAATAAGCTATACGAAAATAGAGATCGTAATTTTGCGAATGGTCGTGATGTTAGAAATCTATTTGAGGAAATTATTGAAAGACAAGCTTCAAGACTTGCTAAGGTTTCCAATCCATCAAGAGAGGATCTTGCAACCTTGACTATGGAAGATATGTACTTTTAATAAAAAAGATATTTGGTAAAGGATAAAAAGGTATATTTTTATGAATGAAATGAAAAGAAGATTGAAGATGGCTGAGGATAAGCAAAAGGCCAACGAAATCATTAAGCAATTTGATCGAGTTCTTACAAACCTTGATAATGGTATTGCAAAATGTAGGGACAAGGCAAAGGAAGCTTTAATCAAAAGAAATGATTTAAATAGCTTTAAGACATTTGCTAGATCCATGAAATACTATAGAGGTATTAAGACAAATATTGAAACAATTAAATGTCAATTTGAAAACTATTTAATTCAAGTAGAGGTAGCATCTACCTTTGTAGGCTTAAAGTCTGTTTTAGCATCTACAGCTAAAATGATGGACTCAATGCCAAGCCTAAAGAAGAACAACAAGGATTTTATGAAGTTTAAGAAGAGCATTATGAAGGGTCAGCTTTCTATGGAATCTATCAATGATATGATGGGTAATTTAGATCCATCCTTAGATAGCGAAATGACTGAGGATGAATTAAACTCCTTAAAGGATGAAATCCTAATGACTAGTGGTGCTGCAAATGTTTCTGTGAATACAAATCAGCAGGGCGAGACACAAACTCAAACTCAAGGAAATGATGATTTTTTCTCTGAATTAAACATTTAATGTGGGAGGGAAATTATGGCCTTCAATTATGAAATGAAATATCATACCTACGAGGCTGCACTTTCTAAGGTAAAGGAATTGTTAATGCTTGAGGATATAGAAAATGGATTATTTTATTTAGATAAAGCCATTTCCTTATCCCAAGAGCTTGCAAATAATAGTGAGGTCATTGAATTTAAGAATCGCTTTATTACAGAAAATAGAAAGCTTATTCAAATTAAGAAGAATTTGAAGGAAAAGGGCATCAATCCTTTTGTGAAAAAGGAAACTGTAAAGAGTAGTGGTGGAGGAGTGCCTGAAAAGGAAGAAAAAATAAAATTCTTTAAAAAGGAACCACCAAGCATTACCCTAGAGGATGTTGCTGGCTTAGAGGATGTAAAAAGAGAAATTAAATTAAATGTAATCCTACCACTAAAAAATCCGGAATTATATTACAAATATAAGGATTCTGTAGGCTGCCAAATTTTAATGTTTGGTCCTCCAGGCTGTGGTAAATCCTTTGTTGCAGAGGCTATTGCAGGAGAGCTTAAATGTGCTTATGCAATTATTAATTCCTTTGATATTTTAGACAAGTACGTAGGTGAAGCCCCAAAGAAAATAAAAGCTATTTTCGATGAAGCAATGGAATATGATAATTGCTTATTATTCTTTGATGAATTAGATTCTTTATTTGCTTCAAGAGAAAGTGAAGACTCAACACACACGAAGGATGTATTAACTGCATTCCTAACCTGTCTATCTGGCTTTAATTCCAATAAGGATCCTAAAAAGATTAGAGTTATTATTGGCGCAACCAACCGCCCTTGGGCATTAGATACTGCTTTAATTCGTGGTAAGAGATTTGATACGCATTTATATATTACCTTACCAGATTATGATGCAAGACATTTCTTAGTCTCTAAGGCATTTAAAAACCATATGGAACTACTTGAAAATACAGATATCACAATAGAAGAGATGACAGAAAGATTTGAAGGATATTCAGGTGCGGATATTTCCTCTATTTTAGATAAGGTAAAAACAAAAGCCCTAGAACAAGCATTATTAAATCAAAAGGAAGGCATTGAAGAAAATGTTCCTATTTGTATGAAATACTTTGATGAGGTTATGAATTCCTATAGAAATTCTGTTTCCAAGGAAAGCCTTAAATATTTTGAACAATTTAGAAATGGAGATATTTAATGAGTAATTACAGTGAATTATTACATAATGTAAAAAATTTTGTAGAAAAAAATGAATATAAAATCGCATTAAATTATCTTGAAAAACTATTAATGCTTCTAAAGGCAGATTATGATGCTGGAGTAAATAAGGTAAAGTCAGGACTTGCGTTTAATAAGCTTTTACCTGTACGTAAGGAATTACTTAATGGTGAATTAACTAGTGTTACCTATGATATTTTAGGTATAGAGAAAAAAGCTCCTAAGGAG
Organism: Acholeplasmatales bacterium; assembly: GCA_017413585.1. Taxonomy (GTDB): domain Bacteria; phylum Bacillota_I; class Bacilli_A; order Acholeplasmatales; family Anaeroplasmataceae; genus Anaeroplasma. The sequence continues at coordinate 10,102 of JAFPSY010000011.1, read as the reverse complement.
GATTATTCTAAACCATCAAAATTCTTTGATGAAATAGAAGAAGAGAAAGAGGAGCCTAAGGATGATACCACTCCAGAGGAAAAGGTATTAGAATCTGGCGAGGTAAATAATACGGATTTCCCATTTAAGTGGGATGAAATGCCAACCATAACCTTTGATGACATTGCTGGATTAGACGAGGTAAAGGATACCGTAAGAATTAAGGTATTAATGCCTCTTTTACATCCTGAAGCCTTCCAAGGCTATGTAACTACCGGTGGAGGTGGATTATGTTTATATGGTCCTCCAGGTACAGGTAAGACTATGGTAGCTGCAGCAATCGCCAATACCATTCATGCAAAATTCTGTACGGTTACTCCATCCGACTTATTACAGCAGGGTGTAGGAAATACCGAAAAGGCTGTAAAAGCCTTATTCGCTCAAGCAAGAAGCTTTAAGTGTGCTGTAATTTTCTTTGATGAGATGGATTCCATCGCACCAAAGACCACGAGATCTCAAATCTCAAGACAATTAAGAAGTGAGCTATTAGCACAATTACAGGGTATTCAAGCCTATGGCAAGAAGAAGGATAATATCCTATTCCTAATTTGTGCGACAAATAAACCATGGGATATTGATTCTGCATTCCTAAGACCTGGTAGATTTGGTACAAAGATTTATGTAACACTACCAGATTATGATGCAAGAAAATACATGGTAAATCATAGATTAGATAAAATTAGAGAAAATGGCATTGTAGAAATCCATTCCGATATAGATATTGATTATGTTGTAGAAAAAATGAATGGCTTTAACTGTGCAGATATAACCAATTTATTATCCTATGTTGAGGAATTATCTGTAAGAAGAGCATTTAATGACAACAGTCAAAAATATATTTGTGACGAGGATTTTAAAAATGCATTAAAGATGATTCATTCCTCTGTACAGATGGATGACATTGTTAAATTAAATGAATGGCGTAAGCTAAATGATTTTAATCGTAATCAAGAAGAGGTTAAAGCTTCCGAAGAAGAGCTTAGCCCTATAAAGAATGAACCTACTCCTTTTGAAGAAATTGATGTATCTAGTGAGGATACATCATTAAAAGCTCCAAAGATTGACTTTGAAGAACAAAAGGATGAAGACAAAACGGAGTGAGGCTAAGCTTCACTCCCTCAACTTAGAAAATATAAGTAATCTAATTACTTTTAAAATAGAGGAGGCATTTTATGGTAGAAAACAAAATATTATTAAATGTCGATGAAAAGATAGCCTATAATTGCTTGATTTTTACAAAATCAGCATACAGAAGCTATCTTGAAATAAAATTAAATGATAAAGCATTCCTTGAAAGTATATCGAATGATTCCTATCAAAATCAATTAAGTGATTTAGAATGGATAGAAAAGGAATTCTCTATTTCTCTAGAAAATGGAAAGAATTATTTGAATAAGCTCATTCAAGAGCAGGGAAATAAAGAAAAATTAGAGGAATACGAAAATACAATTGAAGCACTGAATAGTGAATTTCATAATGAACGTAGCGGAGATAAGATTAAGAGCATTAATGACAAAATTGATGGAATATATGATGATGTCATTTCCATCGATAAAGAGGGCTTATCCGATGAATTATATCAAAAGCTAAGTGGCATTATTAATCGTTGTAAAACAATTAAGGATGAGCTTAAGGGCTTTTTAGACAGCTATGTTAGTGATGAGCAATATGAAAAAAACGCTCTTGGATTATTTAATTCTAGCCGCCTATGGCAAAGTGCTTATGGAAATTATAACTATAATCCATATTTGAAAACAAAAAAGGATAAAGAGGATAAAGATATTAAGTATGAGAAGCTTGTAGATTGCAAAAAGCTTATAGAACAAAAATATCAAAATCCATTATTTAGAGTTTTTGTTCCCCTATCCTTTTTGGAATATCTATTTATCTCAAAGGATGGTAGAAGTATTACCTGCTTAGATAGAGAAAAGAAAGAGGTTTTTACATACTCTATGGAAGACGATATTATCGCATCTGGTGCGATAATGTTCTTTAAGGAAAAATATTATCTAATCATTCCTTGTAAGAATTCCATTAAGATTATAGGAAGAGAAGGAATTATAAAGAGCTTCCCTTATAATTTCCCAATTCAAAATATGCTTGTAAAATCAATTACTGTATATAATCAATCCGCATATATATTAATTGATGATATTGATAATAATCAAACAATTGTAGATTTTATAAGATATGATTTTTATACAAAGGAATTTAAAAATACAAAGCAGCTTCGAATGAGAGAAAGAGTTCTTTCCAATATCTTTATCATTAAAGATTTTGATAAGGAACAGACCTGTGCAGGGTATATCGAAGAGAATCATGAATTACATATTGTAGATTTAGATTCTTTTGATCCTATTTTGGAATTTGATGTGGAATATGCTCCTATTGATGGGTATTGTTCTATTCTAGCTCCAGATAGAAAAATAGAATTTATGTATAATTATCCAATTATTTCCTTTGATGGATGCTTATACTATCTTGGATATTCAAAAAGAGATGAGCTATTCTTAGAAATTGTCACTCCTTTTGGAAATAAGAAGGAATCTTCCTATGTTATGCCAAAATATCAGGTAAGATCCAATGATAAAGGCTTTATGCAAGCTTTTACCAATATTGCGGTATCCTTAGATAAGGTATATTTTTCAGGTATTAAAGCAAGAAAGATATTAGAATTTGATTTAAATGGAAGGAATATGCGTGAAAAGGATGTTTCACCACATAAGGGCTATAATTTTTTAGTCGCTTATGAAAATGGTGCATACGTATTGAACAATCAAAATAACGAAGTGTATTTGAATCGCTCCATTGTAGCGATTTGGAATGGACATTTGGTCATGAGAGAGCCAAATAATGAGGGCTATACCCTATATGTTGAAAGTTAGGTTGTGATTCTATGAGCGAAAAAATAAAATTCTCCATAGAACCTGAAAAGACAGGTGCTGGAGTAGTAAAAATTGGTAATTTAGAGCCTACAGACTTTACCCAAAATCAGGATTTATTATCTAAGGCAGATCGATTTGATGCAACCAATGTACGTGGTAGATTAAGATTAAATGATACCAATTTTTACAATTATCAAAAATATTATAAAAAGAAAAAAAGAGAGATGGAGGAATCTCATGAAGCCCCTGATATGATGTCCTTTGCTTATGCACATCAAATTCAAACAGTAGAAACTATTTTAAAGCTTCCTACGGGCGGATTGCTTGCAGATCAAGTAGGAATGGGTAAAACCATTGAGGCTGGTATGCTTATTGCAGAGCTTGCATATAGGGATGAATGGAGAACCTTAATTATTACATTATCGAATGATGAATTGCTTAGAAATTGGCATGATGAAATGTTTGATAAGTTCGGCTTAAATCTTGCATTAGTTAAGGGCAATTCAGATGATGATGTTCAAAAGGTATTTGATATTCTTTGTGATTATCAAAAGACGGGTATCATAAAGGATTATCAAGGAAATCGCTCGGAAAACATTTCTGGTATATCCTATGATTATTTAGGTGCTTTAGTTCCATTTTCTTATCTTGTAGATGACAGATTCATTTCTCTTGTTTCAGAATACAATGAAAAGAATCCTTTAAAGCCATTCCATATTGATTTAATTGTGGTTGATGAATCTCATAGATATACATCAAAGGATGCAGCTAGCTCAGATAATAAAATTAATGCATTGCATCATTTACAAATGAAGCAAAAGATTCTATTCAATGGAGAAGAAAGAATTGAAAAGCAGGGTAAGATTTTATTATTAACTGCAACACCAATAAAGAATGATTTAAGAGAATTAATATCTCTAATGCAGATTATTGATCCTAAATATACAGAAGAGGATTTCAAAAAGGATTTAGATATTGGGCCAAAGGAAACCCTAGATTTGACTACAGTACTTGAGAAAAACCGTGGTGTAAATCGTTGGTGGGAGTGGTTTACACGCTTTGGTGAGCGTCATACGAGATTAACCACTCTATATGATCCTGAAAAAAGAAAATATGGAGTTCATTGGAAGAAAAAGAATTCTCATTCCTATTATTTCAATAATAACTATGTAGAGAATGGATATCCTGTTAGGGAGTATTTTAAGGACGACAAGGTTGCTCATAAGATTAAACCAATTAAGGGTGAACCTATAGATAGAGCTCATGGTGATACAGAATTAAAGGGAGAAAGAGAATCCTTTGTTCAAGAATATGAAGCATATATTCCTAATTTGGATATGGATAGATTTAATAAGCTATTAAGAATTATCGCATATTTAAAGCATGAGATTTCAAAAGAAGAATTACAAGAAACAAAGTTTGATTTAAAGAAGGATGGCTTAAATATTGAAGTCATTGATAGGATTTTAAGTAAGAATGATTTTAATCGTTGGCATGAGAGTATGGATGCATACTCTAGCCTTGGAAATCTACCTCTAGAAATCGAAAAGAAAAAGATTATTGAAGGTGCTGTTTCAGCTTTCATTTTAAATTTAACCTTCATTAATGCAGAAGAGAATTATTCTCTTTTCTTTGAGGCCTTTTTTAAGTATTTAAATAATAAATTAAAGGATCAGCAAAAAGATAGCAAGGGAATGCAGAAAATCAAGAATTATGATAAATTAGCACTTATCCTATGTAGTGATAATTTATTCTTACAGATTGAAAAGATGCAAAAATTAGGTGAAATTATCAATAGCCCTAAGCATTGTAATGAAAAGATTATTATTTTCTGTAAGGATGATTCTGAAAGAAGAATGCTTGTTGAAAATGCTCATTTATGGGATTTTAAAGGTCGTTATATGGATAATGATTCCGTAGCAAGAATATCAAATTTAAGCAAATATGATATGGAATACATTAAATTCTCTAATGTTGTTTCCATAGCTTATACAACAGATGCTGAAGGCTTAAATTTGCAAAGCTACCATACGATGATCAATTATTCTATTTTATTATCTCCATTACATATGGAGCAAAGAATTGGTAGAATCGATAGAATTGGTCAAAGGAATGATATGGATATTTATTTCTTTGCGAATGCACAGGATGTTGAAGGCTATGTATTAAGATTCTTTGAATATGAGCTTGAACTATTCTCCAATTGGAGTGGAGATACAACAGCTTCTACATACTATGATGCTAAAAGAAATGGTAAGGAAGAAAAGCTTGAATTCGATGTTGCTGCAAAGGAATTCTGGGATTTATCTTTGAAGCTAAGTATGGATAGAAATGAACAAATCAATCGATTTGAGGAAAGTGCTGCAAACCTATTCAATAATGTTAGAGATAGAGTAAATAACATTGCTGGACATACAAAAGAGATTGATCATATTAAGGAATCCATTGATGTAGTAAATAAAGATGATCTAGATATGTATGGCTTTTAAATTTGGAGTAGATTATCAATAGAGAAAATAATTATTTAGAGGAGTTTTTACTTTCGGCACAAGAAAAAATAGATGATTTATCTGTTTCCTTTGAACCAAGGGATACAGATGATTATAAATATCTTGTTGTTGATTTTGAAAAAACTACCTATAAAATATCACGAGAATTAGTTTTTAATTTTTGTAATATTTATCATAAATTGAATAGAGATGACTCCGAAGAGGTTGAAGAAGAGGTAAATCCTTATAAGAATTTAGGCTCTATTAAGGAAAAGAAGCTTATTATCGAATCCAATATCATTCAAAGCGAGGATGGTGTATCAGAATTATTAGAAAAGATTATTTCTAAGATTTATGAAAAATACAATTTCTTGATTCTTCCTGCAAATGATGAAGAGGTTGAAGAGATTATCGTTGAGGATTATATTAAATCTCCATATGAAAGCCATACGGAGCAGGCAAAATCTCAAGGTCAAAACCTATATTCTATTGGTTTTAAAATTAAGGTTGAAAGGGAAAATCAAACGGAGTACATCCCATTCAAGGTTTATTTTAGATTAGATGAAATCAGTGAAGGAAATAATAAGGGTCAGGTTCAGGTTAAGATTGCAGAGGAATTTAATAGCTTAGAAAAGGCGAATAAAATTAATGTATTAACCGCAAGAAAATTCACTCAAAAAGAAAAGGCTTCATTGAAAAAGAAATTTGAGAATCATGAATTTGTAGATGATAAGGAAAGAATAAGTGCGAATATTGAGCCAATTATTTATCAGGTATTATCTCAAATTGAAGCATATGTATCTGATTTTTCCAATAGTCCTTCTTGGTTTAAGGATTCTGAATTAGGTAAATATATTCAAAATGCCTTATTCATTTCTGATAATCCTGATATTCATGCGACTGCGAACTTTAGATATATTACACAAACTCCATTACCTTATAGCTTTGTTTCTGTTAGATTTAGAAATCTATTTGGTAGTGATGTTTATGAAATTAAGAAAAGCTCAAATAACAAGCTAAATGATTCCCTAAATACCTGTCCAATTTGTGGTGAGGTAATTAACGAGAAAAATAAAATTGTCGCATCCAATGAGTATGTACAAAATTTCTTAGGCTGCCAAAAATGTATGACAATAAAATGTAGTGAATGTGATAGCGTTTGGTCAGAAAAGAAGGCACCTACTCCAATTAACCGTAAGGTTGGTGGAAAGTATTATTACAAGGCAGGGGCTTGTGATTCTATTGATTTTGTCGATTATAAATATTTATGCTCGCAGCATGCGAAAAGATGCTTTAACACAAGCTGTAATGGTAAGGTTTATTCATCCTACGATATAGTAAAATGCTCCAACGTTGATTGTGAAAGAAGCTATTGTAAGGAGCATGCAGATATTGATTTATATAAATGTGAAACATCGATTTGTAAGAATAGTGAATTCCCAAATCGATATTGCTCAGAATGTAAGGATCGCTTCTTAAATACATGTAGCTTCTGTGGTAAGACTATGTGTCAAAGCTGCTCAAGAGAGATCTTAATTCAAAATGATTTAGGTAATTTTGAGCCAGCCACAAACGAATTTATTTGTTTGGATTGCTTAAGCTATTTAACGAATGGTGAAAACCTTGAGGTAAATAAAAAGAATAAAGCTATTGTTAAGGGCGATGATGATAAATATTATCCAAAAAGCCAAAAGTATTTAAAGAAGTATGGTGAGGGTACAGAAAATCAATTTATTGATAATTCTATTGCATTACTTGCATATACCAAAAGAAAGCCAGAAAATTGGAAAGAGGACTTAGAGGATGGTAAATTCTATTATCGTGAGGACGAGGTTAAAAAATGTAGTCTTTGCGAGCAATATTTTAAATATACAAGAACTCTAAAATTTGATAAGCGTAAGCAATATTGTGATGATTGCTTAGTAACTTGCGATATGTGTGAGGAAACCGTAGTTAAGACGGATGCAATCAAATATGATGGCTTAAATTATTGCAAGAATTGTATTGGTAAAAATTGGGATATTTCTGATTTAAATATGGATAATGTACCATTTACTGAGGATAAGGAATCCATTATAAAGATGATTTTTAACAATATGGAGCTTGCAAAGGATTATAAGGTTGTACCTGTTGCGAAGAAGGATTTATTCGTTTGTCCTGAAACCGAATTAAAGGTAAAGGAAAATCAAACAAAGGTATGTAAATCCTGCGGTCAAAGATATGCCTTATCGAATTATTTATCGAATAGGGATACTTGTAAATTATGCGATAGCTTAAATGATTTTGATTATAATCAGGATAAGGATGTATTACTTAAGGCATTTTATAATAAATCCTTTGGACAAAAGGATAAATTTAAGGCATATTGCACGAAGAATACATTAGTTATAAGCTATCAAAATGGTAAAGATAAGAAAATCTCTATTTACCTTTTCGATAAGAAAAAGGGTAAATATAGATTTAAGGAAAGCCTAACCCTAGGTGAAAAGGAGGTGGCTTCTGATGCAGAATAATGATTTTGTAATGATTTCAAAGAACATTGTAAAAAGAAGAACATTACTTTTAATTGGCTTAACATTCATGGTTATAATGAATCTATTGTTTTTCTTTATTTCCTATATCGTTAAGGGAAATGAAATTTTCTTTACAGTTATCGATGGTATAATGTGCTTTGCACTTGTCGTTTATTTATTATTCTTCATTATATCTGGTAAGAATAGAATGTTTGAATCCCTATATCGTATAGGTAGAGTTCTATTTACACTTCCTATTGGATTCTTCTTAATGTTAACGATTGTTTATGGCAATCAATATCATTTAGTGAATTATGAATATTTAGCCTATATGGTATTATCCATTTCGTGCTCTTTATTCCTATTCCGCTTTAATTTAAAGGATAAGAATCCAACAAAGAAGAATGTTATTTCTATTGTATTAAGCTCTATTGCGATGGGGCTTGTACCTGTATTTTTACTTATTGGATATTTTTCTCCTGCTGAGATATCCGTTTTAGACTTCTCAAGAAATGTAAAGTATGAATTAAATGATAATAATACTTTAACAATTACTGGAGTTTATAATGGTTTATCGAAAAGAGTAAATGTTCCTAGTGAATTTTATACCCAAAAGGTAACAGAAATTGGTAATTTTGCATTTTCAAATTCTATGGTGGAATCGATATATGTTTCTAGAAGCATCGAAAGAATAGGTGCTTATGCATTCTATGACATTGATGATGTATATCTTGAGGGAAATCCATATTTAATGGAGGATTCCCTATATGGTGTATCTGTATTACATTTATTAGATAAGGAAAATATTTTAAATGCAGAGGGTAATTTCTTTGATGGAAAGTATATCGATGTAGATCGAAGCTTAGTGGATGCATATAGACAAAATGAATCCTTTAAAAAATATAATATATATCCTAGCGTAGAAAGTGATGAATGCTTCATCAATTTTGATACTAAGGGCTATGATTATATTAATACAGTTATTGTGAAAAAGGGTGAAAAGCTTAAAGCAAGCTTTTTCGAAAATACTAAGGATGAAACGCATTATTTAAGTAATTTAACACAAAATTATCAAGCTACAATGGAATATTATAAGGAAAGATACGAAATCGATAAAAAGGTTCTTCCTTATTGGTATGATGTGGAGGGTAACCCTTACTTGCTTGGTGATGAAATAAAAGAATCCTTAGTCCTTAGCCCTAAGGTAGAGGATGTTATATCTTGTAATATCTTCTATAACCTTGGTGGGGATAAGGATAAAACAGTATATGTTAGTGAATCTATGAAGTATACACTACCTACAATTACAGAAATGCCAAGAGTAGGCTTTAGTGATATTCAATATAAGCTTGGTAATCAGCTTGTAGGAACCATTGATTATAGATTTAAGGATAAATCAGAGGTTCAGGCAAATTGGATTATAGAAAAACCCGAGTTTTTAGAGCTTGATGGAGTAAATATTTCAGGAAATAAGCTAGAAAGAGTTTATTCTCCAATGAATGTTACTACTTTAACTCCAAAGCTATCTCATCCACTTGATGTAGAATATCAATATGTATGGAAATTGAAGGATGAAAACAATTCAATCTATCAAGATACCTTAGAGATTAATGAGGTTGCTCAAAGTGGTGCATACACCCTATCCATTTATGCTTTATATAGCGAATATGGTGTGGATTATAAATCTGGTGAAGTTACCTTTGATTTTGATGTAAATATTGAAAGAGCAGAGCCAACACTTACAGCAAGTAATATTGAATGCGTCTATAATAAGGAAAAACATCCAATTACAGATGCAGCAATTGAAATGGGTGAGGCAACTCCGATTTCTTATCACTACCAAGGAAATGAAATTGATGGTGCTACCTATGATTCTACTATAGCACCTACAAATGCGGGTAATTATACTGCAATTGTTTCTATAGGGGAGACGGCAAACTTTAAGGCAAAAACGATAAGAGTACCTATCCAAATTGCACAAAGAATCGTTAAGGTTGAGCTATATGATGATATGTCCCATACCTATTTAGGTGTTGGAAGTGATGGAATTGATACAAGATATAAGAATAATCAATTAAAATACATCGAAAATGTAGTAGGTGATGAAGGATTAATTTCTGGCGATGATCTTGGGGTTAAGCTAAGTGGATTAGTGGACCAGAGTGGTCGCTACTAT